>DMMN01000259.1 GCA_003453835.1 Bacteroidota bacterium
GGCAAGGGTACGGCGGCGGAGAAGATCCAGTCCTTCCGTGAAGCGGGCATTCACGTTGTCGAGAGTCCGGCCCTGATCGGCGAAACGATGGAGCGGGTGCTGCGGTCCCGGAAGGGTGCGGCATCTTCAAAGAAAAAGAAAACCGTCGGACAGAAGAAGAGATCGAAGAAAGTATCACCAAAACCGACCCGCAAACCAGCGAGGAAGGCCACGACTGCGAAATCGAAGAAGCGCTGACTGATTAAAGCGGGCGAGCGTGAGAGGAGAGCTGGGGACACGCGTCTTCGGGTCCCGAAACTTTTTAAGAAGGAGAGGAACGGATATGTGGGAAGAAAAACGGATAGGGGTTGTTCGTGAAGTAACGAGCGCCTTTGTCGCCGTCCTCATCGATGCGGACATCACGACGCTTTCCAAGAAGATCGGCGAGAAGGTNNTTCAAGAAGGGGGACATCCACGAGGGGGAGAAGATCGTTCAACGGTTTCTGATGAACGTGACGCTCATTGGCACGCTCAAGAAGGGGAAATTCGAGAGCGGCGTATCGGTGCTGCCGACCGTCGATCTGGTAGTCTACATCCTTGAAGACAAAGACCTGAAGGCTGCATTCTCGACCTATCAGAAGTTCAACTTCTCGCTCGGCCAGCTCTCCCTCTTCGAGAGCGAGCGCGCCTACCTCGATCCCAATAAGTTCTTTGGAAAGCATCTCGCGGTGCTTGGCTCAAGCGGCGCCGGAAAATCTTGCACGGTTTCCTCCATCCTTCAGAAAGTCATCGGCTATCCGGACACCAACATCGTCATCCTCGACATCCACAACGAGTACAGGAACGCGTTTCCGGAAGGGTGCCAGCACTTCGATATTTCAGCCCTCGAGCTCCCCTACTGGATGATGAACTTCGATGAAATGGTCGAGATGTTCATCGACCCGCGGGACGAGAACGCGACGACGCAGATTTCCGTGCTGCAGGATCTGGTCTTTGCGGCAAAGAAGTCGAAGAACCAGCGTCTCGCCAGTTTTATCACGGTCGATTCGCCCGTCTATTTTGACATCAACGAGCTTCGCGCGAAGCTGCAGTACCTCGATACGGAGAAAACGCCGGGAGCCGGCGGCGGGAAGGAAGGCCCTTATTTCGGCAAGCTCTCCCGGTTTCTGATCCGCCTCATCAGCAAGCTGAACGATCCGCGCTACGCGTTCATGTTCAAGCCGAAGGTGTGCATCGAGACGGAGTCTGCAAAAGGACTTCTCACCATGATCTTCGGTCTGGATGGTAAATCGAAGATCACCATCATGGACATGAGCGCCATCCCGTTCGACATTGTCAACACGATTGTCGCGTTGATCGCACGCATCGCGTTCGACTTCAACTTCTGGAATCCGAATCGTCGCGATCTCCCGATCCTCCTCGTGTTCGAGGAAGCGCACAACTACCTCTCGCTGAACAGCAAAGGCTCGACGGCGGCGCGACTCACGGTGGAGCGCATTGCGAAAGAAGGCCGGAAGTATGGTGTCAGTTGTATGATCGTCAGCCAGCGCCCCTCTGAGATCTCGGAGACGATCTTATCCCAGTGCAACAACTTCGTGATCTTGCGGCTGCTGAATCCCGTTGATCAATCGTACATCCGGAAACTTGTGCCGGACACCTTCAGCGGCCTGGACGCAGTGATCCCGACGCTGCGACAGGGGGAGGCGATCATCATCGGTGATTCGGCCCCCATGCCCATGCGAGTGCAAGTGGATATGCCGAATCCGGAACCGGCGAGTTCCGACATTTACTTCTTCGACAAGTGGAAACAGAAAGGTGCAGCCACCGAGGCGGACGACGTGATGGAACGCTGGTGGAACCAACACCGCTCGTAGGTCATACAAGATGTCCAGGAAGATCTCATTCGGGAATCTCTTGTCAGGGTAGATCATACCAGCAAAGGGAACTCTACAATGAAAGAACAGAAGATACGTAAACGACCCCAGCGCAGCAGAAAGGGAGCTCTAATAAAGGGAATGTCCACCCGTTTGCCAAGTGAGATACTCGACAATCCCATATTTCGAGAACGTCTCACTGAGATCATGAAAGGTTATGCGGGGATCTATGCGCTCTATCGGAATGAAAAACTGTACTACGTAGGCCTGACGAGAGACCTCTTTGGTCGTTTGAATTGGCATTTGAAAGACCGACACGCAGGTTGATGGAATCGATTTATTATCTTCAGAATAAAGAAAGTAAACTACTTGAAAGACATTTAGACTCTTTTGACTCATCTCGTCGATACAAAGGGGAATCGCGTGAAGGGCAAAGTTCCTAGGGATGCGGATATTAGTCATGTGCTGAAGGACATTCTACGTCAGCACAAGAGAGAGATCAAAGAAATCGAACACGCGATCAAGAGGTAGTCAAGGCGCTGCTTGTCTCGTCCGGTCGCGGCGCACGCTTTTCTGCACATCAGCGGCTTGTTGCTCAAATTTCCTTTCATGCGTACGGTTGCACGAAGAAGGTAATTCCAGAACAACACACTTTAGGTCTCTCTCCACTCCTATTGCCGCAGGCGCCGGGTGGGCATGGCGCGTAAAAGGCAGCGCGTAAAATCTCCCCTCTCGTGTGTAGGCTAGTGTGTAGAGAGAGGGTCGTCAGACTCCGGCAGAGTCTGACGGACTCTGTCGAGGAACGTCCTC
>DMMN01000158.1 GCA_003453835.1 Bacteroidota bacterium
CGACTTCCCGTCAGGAGACCACTTCCCCACTGCTATCGTGTCACCAGTAGCGAACGGAGTGTATTTATACGAAGCAAGTCCTAATCCTGTATCCCTTGAGAGGATCATGAATGCCAGAACTGCAGTGACTCCGACGCTCACAATCGAGGATAGGATGACGACCCACTTTCGTCTCCATGCCCGGAGACCGTAGGAGCGGACACTGGTGCGGGCGTGAGTCTGCGTCCTGCCTGATTTGTGCACCAACCTTTTCAACTCACCCAACACCTCCGCTGCCGATTGATACCGGTCCTCCGGATCCTTTTCCAGTAACCGTGAAATGACATGCTCCAATTCTGGAGAAATCTCAGGGAGCAGTTCCTGAATTGGCAAAGGCTCTTCGTTCACGATCGAATACATTAGGGCCGGTTCATGATCCCCACGGAACGGGAGCTTCCCTGTCAACATCTGATACAAGACAACGCCCAGAGACCAAAGATCACTTCTGTGATCAGCCCCCTCACCCGTGCACTGTTCAGGCGCCATGTATGCCGCCGTTCCGAGCCTTGATTGCGACCTGGTCAGCTTCGTCCACTCTGCCTGTGATGCCAGCCCGAAGTCCACCAATTTTGCGACACCCTCAGCGGTGATGATGACATTGCCGGGTTTGACGTCGCGGTGCACGATTCTCTTCGCGTCGGCCGCTTTGAGCGCTTCCGCGATCTGGATCCCGATGTTCAGCGCTTCCTCACCACTCATTCGTCCCTTCTCGATCACCTGCTTCAGTGAGGATCCGGCATAGTAGGCCATTGCGATGAACATCTGCCCTTCGGAAGTCTGTCCGGCCTCATAGACAGTGCAGATGTTTGGATGATCGAGGGACGAGGCTGCTTTGGCCTCACGCACAAAGCGGGTGCGATCTTCTTCGGAAGCAGTGAGTTGCGTGGGAAGGAACTTCAAAGCTACGTCGCGATCAAGCGCGGTGTCCTTGGCCTTGTAGACAACACCCATGCCCCCCTCGCCGAGCTTCTCAAGAATCTTGTAATGGGATATGGCTTGGCCGATCATGGTGCGGCCCTCCATGTGGCGATTCGGTAGGTGTTGCTTGGAAACTCAGAACCCCTGGAGAGTGGGATTCGACGGCACTGATCGGTTGCAACATAGCAATTCGCGCATGGATTGTCAACTGGGGCGCAGGCTTCTGTAACAAATCCGCTTCACACACCAATATTATCAGGGTTCTGCAGGTGCCCCGTTCACCTCGCTTAAAACAAAAAAGTCCCCCGCTTGGGGACTTTTTTGTTTTACGTAACAGGACGTGAACTCTCGTCTCGTCTGTCCCGTCAGTCGCTAGACTGACGGGATCGGCCCCTCTGTGAAAAGACCAGCTCGGAACATCTTTCGACTCCGTCCTTCGTCTCGCCCAATATCAAGGCTCGCTCAGGACTGCGCTCAAGATGACGAATGCTGATTGGTTGCGCTAGGTTTGCTTCCCCCCGCCATTTAGAAGGGATTCTTTTTCTGTATCGTTCCGAAATGACTGTGTCTCGCCCGCCCCGATCGCTTTCTGATCGGGTCTGCCCCGCTGAACAATCGCTCCTAAGTGCATTGAATTCGCACAACCCGAAATCTGTTAACAGTTTTTGCAGGCGCCCCCTTCGAGCTCATCAACACGTCCATTCCCCAGTTTGACATTTAGCAGCACAGTTTCTAAATTAGCCGCAGATAATCTATCCGTATCGCCACCTCGCTCGATCCTATGACTACGTAGGCGAGCTTTGTCGAGCGAACGAAGAGGACTCGCCGCTGGACCGAGCACCGTCTTCCGACAAGATGAATGCGCTGACCCGAAAACGCTCCTACTCTCCACTCGCACATCCGGAGGATCGCTCGAATAAACTCCGTCAGTCGACGCCTCACGGACTCCAATCAAGCTTTTCGATTTTGATCCTGGTGTCCACATTCTTGATAGGATGTGGGAGCATGCCTCAGATCGTGGATTTGGAAACTTTTCCAAAGGACAAGACGATCGAAGTCCATCTGAAGTCCGGCAGTGTCTATTTGTTCGAAAAGTGGGCATTGGATGGCAAGGGGACTATTCTGGGAATGTCAAGAGATGACATTCTCGCGCCTCGTTACCAGCACCGCATCAAATGGTCCACCCGCGTTGTGCGTGCAGACAGTATCATGTTCGTTCGCACACATGACAACAGATTGGCGGTTGCAGCCAGGACCGCAGTTATCCTCGGAGGTTTCGCAACAGCATTCCTTCTCGTCAATTCGGTCATCAACTTCTATTCGGATTTCTACTTTGGGCGATGACGAGCCCAGCCAGGGCAAAGACCTTCCTCAGCGGCCCTCTCCAGGTTCCGCCAGACGTTGTGCTTGAAGTACTTCTATCCAGAAGTTTAGGTTCGGTAGGAGTAACAACTCAGCGAAGAATGTTCCGAAGGAAGGAACTCCTCACCACTGATGGCGCACCCCCGCCAGCCTGCCTGCGGCATCGGGCGGGCTGGGATTGACTCTGATAACGAACAGAGGTCAGAAATCAGAGATCAGTAGTCCTTTGCTCGCTGAGTTCTGGTGCTTCCAGTTAATCAACTTCAGTCCTGAGCGGAATAGGAGGGCTGACTTCTGACTTCCCATGTTCATCCGCGCTTATCCGTGCGCTATCGGTGGTTTGACAACTCTTGCTACCTTCTTTCGCTGAGTAGTCACCGGTAGGAACTAATGACACGCAGGCTCTCCGCAACTCCCCTCGATGGAGGGACGATTCAAGACCACTAAAACTCCTTGCTGCACTCCGGGCAAATCCCATGCGTAAACCTCGCCTCAGAATGACTCTGGATATACCCCTCCAACTGGGTCCAATATCCCTGGTCATCACGGATCTTCTTACACCAGGCACAGATCGGAATGAGACCGCCCAGAATCTTCACTTCCGCCATCGCGTTCTGCAGCTCGGCCACCAACCGCTCGCGCTCTGCCTCCGCAAGTTTCCGTTCGGTGATATCCGTCGCGATCACCTGAAACTCCTTGCCGAAGACATCCTGTGAAACGACCACTTCCCGAACGAGAGCCGTTCGTGCTTCACCTGCACTGTGGAGAAAGCGCAGGTCATAGTTTCGAGAGACACCGAGCTCAAGCGCCTCCCGTTCTTCGAGAGCGAGAAACTTGTGATCGTCCGTGTGGATGAAGCCGCGAATATTCCTTCCGACGATCTCATCGTTTGTTCGACCAAGAAGATTCTCAAATCCACGATTCGCCGCCTTGATAACGCCTTCGCGATCGAGAATGTAAATCGAATCAGAAGTATTTGCCAGCACCTTTTCATACAATGACCGCAGCCGTTGAGCTTCATACTGCGCCTGTTGATGCTCCAGGACCCCGCGCCCCATGAGCGCGAGAATGGACGTGCCGGCGATGACACCGAGTCCGGCGGCGAACGTGGTCGAGAGAACGACTTGCGGATGGGTCAGGAGAGACGTTAGCGCCAATAACGGTATGCTTGCGAGAACAAAGCGGCTGCGTTGATAGACGGGCGCAACATATGCAATGGAAAGCAGCAGTGCAACAAGTACCGGATCGTGAACGACGTTCGTGTACCATCCGAAGAGGACCACGGCGGCATACCGATAAGACCAGAGCCAGTATTGCGTCCATGAGGCTCGGAGCATATCATCGAGAATGACGAGCGCAAAAAGGCCTCCAAACGTGAGGAGCGCGCTTATTCCGGAGATGTTTACATCCCGACGCATCACGGCAAGAACAACAGTCGCCGCAAGAAACACGTAGACCAGGCGCGGAGTACTTTCTTGAGAAAAGAGCGAACCTCCCGCCGGAGTTGCAAGATGCTTCTCCGTTGTTCTCCGCCACAAGAATAGTCCGATGAGAAACAGCCCCGCGATGAAACTCAGCGAGGCCCACTGATGAGACCTCCACTCGAATTGAACTTCCTGAATGTCGAGAGCGCCGTTCGTGTGAGGGAAGAAAGTAATGCTTACGGCCTGGATCCCCTCAGTATCAAACCGCCCGTCGCTCGGTGCACCAGGGGGCTGGATCTCATTCCGCTGGAATCTCGGCAGCGGAATGGAAACGGACGTCCAATCCCCACCGGGCACATCTGCATAGCTGTAGTAGTTCTCACCAGGACGCAAGTCGGGAGCCCGCTTTCCATCGGTGATGTCAATCAGAAGCCGCGGGATAACTCCCCTAGCCCTCCAGCGGAAGCTCAGTGACGCATCCGGAGGAATCGTCTCTTTCAAATAGAAGGTGACGCCGGGAAACGATTCTCCTGGATTGACTATCCCCAGGCTCAGATACCGATCCGCTTTCCACTCCGAGCCGGTGCGTATCTCCGAGAGACTGTCAGAACGATTGTAGAACAAAATTCTCTCCGATGACTTCGCCGGCCCGAGCGCGAACGCCTGAATACCCAAAATGTCGATCGAGTCTGGGAAGGCACCGGATGAGGCGACATAAGCCAGGAACACAAAGACAATACCAATGAAGCAAGCGAAAAGAACGCGTACAGTTTTCATCGACGTGTTGGACTTCCTTTTGAGCACCGGCACAAGTCGCCCGCAGATTTCTGTTTCGGGTCTCCGCGAGAACTCACGTAACTGCTTTCCATGAACCTCTTCTCATGATACGGAGAGCCGCCGACGCTGTCGAACGAAAATTCATCGATGGTATCTCCGCTTGGACAGAAGGGAGGGAA
>DMMN01000151.1 GCA_003453835.1 Bacteroidota bacterium
CAGTCGCCAGAGATTGCCCGCCCTCGTGAGCTTTGGGTCAAGCACGCGAACACCCGTGACCCTTCTGGAAGCAGCGACAGACTCACCCACCGGGAACACGATGTTATTCTTGATCCGAGAGCGCACCGGAGGCGAGTAAATCTTGAAGAGAGTGTCTTCAGAACCGGTTATGATATTGTTCGCAATCGTAACGTCTTCCGGTGGCAGCGTCCACCAGTTTCCCTGAAATCCTTCACCGTCGTAACCAATTTCGATGTTTCCACGATTGTTCACGAACGTGTTAAAGGCGATGATCGCATTCCTTGTACGATAGTGCTTCGTCAAGGAGAGACCCTTTCCATAATCCGCGTTTCCGCTCGTCATCGCAAGCGCCGCATCCCATTTGCTGCCGGTCAGGCCCTCGAAGTAGTTGTTAAAAACCAGCATGCTATCTCCGTACAGGCGCACCCCGCCTGTGCCAAGGATCCAGCTCTTGCCGGTGCTGTCGGTAAATTTCCCCGTTCTCTTGTTCCCCAGGAAGAAGTTTCCTTCGACCGTATTCCGATTTCCGTGGCGCAGCGCCAGCACACCAAGGCATTCCAGAAAAGTATTGTAGCGAATGATGTTGCCGCTTGACTTGACTGAAAGGACTTCCGGATCGCCATCGCAGTGTTCAAAGAGATTGGACTCGACGACCGTGTACCCATCCGAGAGCGAGAAATCGCTCGATCCGATTCGTATTGCCTCTAGCACATTCTCGACACGCGGACCGACGTTCCGAAAATGATTGTGATCGATGCGGTCGTATTGAGAAACCTGGAGAACCGGACGCTTGCTCCCCTCCACTGTGAGGAAATTACCGAGCAGGCTCTTGTTCTCGAAGAGATTATGGTCGATTCGATTGTGATGGCTGAGGCGAGCGGGATCAAAAGAATTCGCCGTGATCAGTACCCAACTGGATTGCCTTGTCTCTTTCAGACGGAAGATGTTGCGCGTAATCCTGACGTTGTTCGCACTCTCTAGAAGAATCGCCGGACCATCCGTGCTGGTGAAGACGAATCCCTCGATCGTGAGGTACTCCGCCGAACGTACGATCATCCGCGAAGTGCCGGTGAAAACGGTCTTCAGCCGGGTCGAAGATTTGATGACAATCGGCTTGAAGGGCGTTCCTTTGTTCATGATGATGAGTGGCGAGCCGAGGTCGTACGTTCCGTCGGCGACGCTGATCGTGTCGCCCCCCTTAGCCGAGGAGACTGCGACCCGGAGCGATTCCGCAGTCGTGACGACAATGGTCTTCTGCGCGTGGAGGGATGATCTTGCGAGAAGTAAAAGTAAAGTGAGCACAGCAAACGTTCTAACGACTGCCCTCACCCTGAAACGAATTGCGTTCATTGATCTTCTCATTGGTCCTCACCTCAGTAATATTCCTTTCGCCCTTACAATCCTGGCACCATCGGTCAGTTCGAAGATGTAGACACCGGTCGAGACGTGTCTTCCCGCTTCGTCAGAGCCATCCCAGGTCTTCTCGAAGACTCCGGCGGGAAGTTCTTCGCTGACAAGTGCCCGCACTAGCTGACCTCTAACGTTAAAGACTCGGACTGCTACTTGACTCTTCGTAGGAATCTCATACCGGAGTCTTGTGCATGGATTAAACGGATTTGGATAGACGGTTTCTAGCCTGAGCACTCGAGGGATTTCGTGAAAGCCCCCCGACGTGCTCGTGATCGGGCCTACAGCGATTTCCAACACTCCCGCCACCGTAACGACAAGAGAGATCCTTCCATCCGAGAGCATGCTGAATGGGACGGGCGCGCCGTTAAGCTTGGCGGTCAAAACCGTGTCATTTGGCGAGGCAAGTCTGACGATCAGGCTTGTCGGTTGAGACACAGACTCTATGTGGTATCGCCGGCCTGTGGTTCCGACTATTTCGGCGGCCACCGTCAGCGGAAATTCAGACTGAAAATACTCGTCTCCCCTCCATCGAAACGTCTTCCCCTCATTGACGGCGAATCTGAGGAGTTTATCCAACCTGCTGTTCGCCCACGCAAACAGTGCATCTGTTGATGTCTCCCCGGCCGTGCTGAGGAACCTCCGTTGTTGCACAAGAAAAAGATCGCTGTCGCCGTCGTGAGCAACTTCGAAGGCGAGCACAGTACTTGTGGACTTGTCGTGAACAATGGGATTAACTGCCGAAGAACCAGCGGGAAACAAAAGGTGGAGGAACATGACGCTATCCCCGGACTGGGATATCTCGACAAACTGCTGCGGCTCCTCCGAATTGTTTACAAGACTTGTCCACCCCGTTTTATCGATCATCGTCGAAGAATCCGAAGCGAGGATGTACGTGCTGAGGCGAGCGCCGTAACCGAATGTATCTCCCGCCGTCGTCCACGTGGCCCTATTCGCCGTCCTCGAAAACGATCCTCGTGAATGAATATTCAGCTTGTAGGAGGCACGCTCGGTCCCCCGTGCGAGATCATAGACCACCCAGTAATCCTCGTGAGGGAAGGCAATCCCCCTCCGTAGTTTCCCACCGGGAGCCGAGGTCCTCGCCTCTTTTTCGGCAAAATCATAAAACGGCGTATTGAGAAAATGTAGCTCGGCTGGAGGGATATTAACCGCAAGGTCCAGAGGTCCCGATCCATTCGTCATGACGATATTGTGAGCCTCGGGTGAGGTGTACCACGCTCGTTTTGCGTCATCGAATCCGTTCTTCCCGTAGCCCGCATCAACGGCGAGGATGGCAGAGTGGGAGTCCATGAAGTAGCTTAGAAGATCTGGATGCTGGTGGTTATCCGCCTCTGCGACTCCATGGAAGAGAAGATAGCGCGTGCTGATGTCCTTGAATCTCCAATTGTTTCGGAAGACCACTTGGCCACTTGACAGACGTAGAGTTGGTGGGATGGAGGGTGCCGATTGTCCAATGCTCTGATCGTAGGTCAGGTATTCGTCTATATCCCACGTGACGTCGTTCGATGCGCCTGTGTAGTTTCGCGTGAAGACGTCGGAGTTGAACCAGTTCCACTGGAGAACTCTGGCCAGCGGTTCAGAGGTGTTCAGATCGCTCGCCGTGCTCACATACGCCTTCGCGACCATGTGCGTCGGAGCGAGCTTGATGTAGCTATCCTCGATATTGGGCATCCAACCTCGGCTCGTCCGAATTCGGATGGGCCACTCGAACGCCGCTCTGTAAAACGGAAAGAGGTCGACCGACGAAACGTTTTTGTACTGCCACAAGAAGGGGATGCAGTTGACGTTGTTATACATAAAGTAATGAGGACCTTCCCGGTACACGCCGTCGGCGCTGAATTGATACTTCGTAACGCTGTTCTGCTGCTCGAGCGCGAACCGAAGCCAGTCGCTCGCGCGCGGATCGGATGCGAACGTAAGAGCTGCCGTACCTATCGCCCAAGCAGGCTTCGACCGATGGTTGTGGGGACGAGGTGCATATCGAACGCCTGATACCATGTTCTCCTTCAGAAGCAGCATTTCCTGGATCAACTTCGTGCGCACGGTAGAATCTTGTTGTGGCGTCATCTCTCCGGCCATCCAGTCGTACGCGGCGCAATAATTCTGGAGCCAGGTCGCGCGATAGATTTCGTCATAGTCGTCTCCAAAGTTCGCGCTTGTCGCTGCCCGAGGCACGTTGTCGTACGCAATGAGGAGCGCCTCGATCGCCTTTTGCCGCGCCAGACTATCTCGATTCATCACCCAGGCAAAGGCAAGAGTCTTGGCAAGAATAGGTCGCGTACTTGGAGACGTCGACGAGACGGAACGATTCTTGTTCGTGTTGATTGCGTTCGTAACGTAATTCCACACCTGAACGGCGTAGCCCCCGGCGTCCTTCCTGGCCTTGACGATTGCGATCTCTCCTGAGGAGAACCAGAGCGAGGGATGGACTTCC
>DMMN01000374.1 GCA_003453835.1 Bacteroidota bacterium
CAGGGCATTGACCTCGTCGAGGGTGATGCCGGGGACGAATTGATTATGAATGGCAAACTCGACCTCTATTCCGGGGATCGGTTCGTTCTGGAGGAAGTTGCGGATGTACTCGGCCGCGTGGTTGCGCGACTCGGTCTTCTCCCGCTCTTTGAACGCGTTCTCGATGAACCGCAGCCGATTCGTTTTCTGACGATCGAGCTCGGTGGAAGTAAAGCCATGGTGCTTCACCCGAAATGCCTCCGTTACGGCTGCATCGAGTCCTTGCAGAATCGCCGTTTCCTTCACACCCGCGGAGAGTCCATAGCCTTGCTTCTCTCCGACGAACCGTGAATCGCCGCTGCCGGCAAAGACAAACGGCGGATCGGCTTGCTGTGTCTTCTCCTGCAATCGTGCANNGTGGCGCGCTTGAACAAGACGGTGACAGAAGTGAAGGGAAGCTCGGCGTCGGTCGCGATCGAGACAAGCGTTTCTGCGTGGTCTGGAAGTTTGTACTTCGTCCGCTCGCGTGCAGGCCTCGCATTCTCTAATCCCCCAAAATGCTGCTTCACGAGCGCTTCGATCTCCGTCTTGTCGAAATCTCCCACGGCCATAAGTGCCATCAACTCCGGACGATACCAATCCCGGTAGAAACGTTTCGCGGCATCGTACGAAAACGATTCCAGGATCTCCTTCTTCCCAATGGGGAGCCGCTTCGCGTACTGTGAGGCGTGAAAGATCGTGGGGAGATGTTTGTTCTGAACCCGTTCGAATGCGCCCTTGCCCAGGCGCCACTCTTCGATCACAACCCCGCGCTCTTTGTCGATTTCCTTGTCGTCGAACGTTACATCGTGTGACCATTCCTCCAGAATCTGGAACGCCTTCCGCACGAGATGAGCCGAATCGGTCGGCACCTGCAGCATATAGACCGTCTCATCGAAACTCGTGTAAGCGTTTACATCGGGTCCAAGCCGCATGCCGGACCTTTCCATGAAGCTGATCAATTCTTGTTTTGGAAAGCTCTTCGTGCCGTTGAACGCCATGTGCTCGACGAAATGGGCAAGGCCCTGCTGATCGTCATCTTCGAGCACCGAGCCGGCTTTGACCACGAGCCGCAGCTCCGCGCGTTTCTCCGGCTTTTTGTTAGCGCGGATGTAGTAGGTGAGACCGTTGTCGAGCTTTCCGAGAGTGATCCGTGGATCGACAGCGAGACGGTCGTCAAGCTTCAGGGATGCCTCCTGTGCGCGGGCTTGGGAAAAGAACAGACCGAACGCGACAGGCAGAAGGGAAATGAAGAAGAAGCGGTGTGGTTTCATGGCAGACTCCTCGATATGTAGTGAGAGAAAGGTGAAGGATAGTCCTGCGGAATTGTTCGTGACGTCGGGAGTGCGGTACGGCGTCCAATCTCCGCAGACTACGATTTCCATTTTATTGTGCAACCGATGGAGAACGTCTCGGCTTGCGGTACTTCTTTGCCGGCAATGATTGCGTCGATGGCGTCGCGAACGTACTTCGACTTGACGGCAGATGGATTCTGGTAGTTGTCGTCAAACTTGCCGTGATAGCGTAGCTTGCGCTGCTTGTCGAAGACGAAGAACTCCGGCGTGTGCGTAGCCCCATAGGCCGTGGCAACCGACTGATCTTCGTCGCGTATGTAGGTGAAATTGAATTGTTTCTCCTTCGACCGTGCGACCATGCCGTTGAAGTCATCGTCCGGGTAGTGCTCGGTTTCGTTCGAGTTGATGGCGACGAGTCGAACTCCGAGGGAAGTATATTCTCGTTGCAGCGAGACCATCCTGTCTTCGTATGCCCGAACGTACGGACAATGGTTACAGGAAAACACGACGACGAGGACTTCCGCCTCTCCAAAATCTTGGAGTGAGTACATTTCGCCATCGGTGGCGGGGAGGTTATGAAAGTCGGGCGCAGGGGAGCTTATCCGGAGAGTTTCGGTCGACATACGATGCTCCTGATTCTCTGAAAAGCGATGCGGTGGCGTGGGGCCGATGATCTTGTTTCTTCACCCCGACCTCTTGTCTCGCGTGGTCGGATTTCGTTATCGAGTTTCGACTTCGAGGATCGGGCAGGAAGCGTGTGGACTACCCACCAGAGTCCGAAGGTTCACGCCAATCTTAATAAACTTTGACGCGGGAAACAACAAGCGGGAGACCATCCCTCACCACAAAAACACCCCAATCTCTGACACTTCAAATGGCTGAGGCGATTCGCGTGCTGAGGAGATCCGTTGAAGGATCGATCCGAGAAATTACACGTCCTGAGAATTTGTTTGACTTTGGAAGCAAATTGGAATATATTTTCCCCCGACCCGGACAGCTCCTCCGGGTTCTTCTTTCAATACTATTCCGCGATAGCTCAATGGTAGAGCATGCGGCTGTTAACCGCAGGGTTGTAGGTTCGAGTCCTACTCGCGGAGCCATTAGCCCGAGACCCTTCTCGGGTTCTCTCTTGAAGAGAAAGTACCCTCGCAACGACGCATTCACGTTCTTTCCTTGCACGGCGGAGTTCTCCGCAACGAAGCACCACTCACCAAAGGAAGGAGGGAAAGATTGGAAAACTCGCGAGTTCACACGTTCCACATCCCTGTCCTCGGCCTGGCTTTTTCCGTCGATACCCCCATCCGGGTGGCCAGGTTCGGCATATCGTCGGTAATATCAATTGTTGACGATATTCTGATCGAGCACATGCGGGAACAGTACGCTTCCGTCGCAGGCGAGCCCTACACGCCGATTGCCCCGAAAGAAACCGACCATCGGGCACGCAGGATTACAGCCTATCTTAATCTTGTCCAGCGTATCGTGCAACGGCAGGTTGCGGAACTGCGAGCTTCTGCCTTCGAAGCGGGGAGCGACATTGTCAAGTACTTTGAGATGTTGGCGGATCACTCCCCGATGAAAGCGCTGTATCGCCTCATGACACAAACGGCTGATCCGCAGGTGCAATCGTCGCTCCAGGACACCCTACGCACTAAGATCGTCCCCGGCGCAATCGACGTCAATATCATGACGAAGGTAGACAAGCTCAATTCCGGACCAGATGGAGAAGATTTGGGTCCGGAGTACTCGGACGCCCTCGCCTCGTTGCGAGGATTCGTCCAGAGCGACCTCCATTCTTCCATTGTCCTCTCCGCCGGTTTGAACCAACGTCTGTTCGGCTACATGGGCCGATGCCCCGAATTCATTCCGGATTCGCGAGGCGTGTTCGACAAGAAAGTCATTCTGAAAGTGAGCGACTATCGCTCGGCCTACATCCAGGGGAAGATCCTGGCAAAGAAGGGGATCTGGATTTCGGAGTTCCGCATCGAGTCGGGTCTTAATTGTGGTGGCCACGCGTTCGCGACGGACGGCACTCTGCTCGGGCCGATCCTGGATCTGTTCAGAACTAACAGGACACTGCTAATCAATGAGCTGGGCCAACTTTATTTTGCGGCCTTGCGGGAACGGGGAATCGAGCCGCCCTCTATCCCCCCATCGATCCGGATCACGGTTCAGGGGGGCATCGGTACGGCCGAAGAAGATGCGTTCCTTCGTGACTATTATGGTGTCGATGGAACAGGGTGGGGCTCGCCATTCCTGCTCGTTCCCGAGGCAACAAACGTCGACGACGAAACAAGGAAGAAGCTTGCCGGTGCACGGAAGGAAGATTTCTACCTGAGTGATGCTTCGCCGCTCGGGATCCCATTCAACAATTTCAGGGGGAGCGCAAGCGAGGAACAGATCCTGCGCCGCTTCAAAGAAGGGAATCCGGGAAGTCCGTGCAAAAAGAAGTTTCTTGTTTCCAACACGGAATTCACCGAAAAACCAATCTGCATAGCTTCCAGGCAGTACCAACATTTGAAGATCAAGCAACTCAGGGACCTCAATCTCCGACCCGAGGAACTCGACAGAGAGATCGGGAAGGTAGTTCAGAAGGCCTGCCTCTGTGAGGATCTGGCGGCTACTGCGTACGTCGGGGGCCGCACCGAGAACACAAAAGAACGGCCTGCCGTAGCAGTCTGTCCCGGCCCGAACCTCGCGTACTTTTCAAAGATTGCTTCGTTGGAGGAAATGGTCGGACACATTTACGGGCGGCTGCGACTTCCGCTCTCTGCCGATCGACCCAACATGTTCATCAACGAGCTTCGAATCAACATCGACTATCTAAAACAGGAGATGCAGAAACGTATCGATGCACTCACCTCGAGGGATTTCAGTCGACTCGACGCTTTCAAGGCAAATCTTCAGGTAGGTATTGCGTACTACAAGTCGCTCATTCCGAAGCTGGTGAAGGAAAAGGAGCGCTATCGGGAAAGAATGCAGCAAGAGTTGGAGGCTCTGGAAGAGGAGCTTCTGAACATCGTCATCGCGAGCCCCTGCCTGGTTAGCGATTGAGTCTCATGGATCCTTCGAACACTCACGCCATCAAAGTTCTCCTTGTCGAAGACGATCCCCTTCAGGCACGTCTGGTACGGCGGTTCCTCCGCTCGCCCTCTCCGCAATCCTTCGAGGTTGAGCACGCGGAGTCGCTCGCCGCTGCCGTCCAGAAACTCATCACGTGGTCTGCGGAGGTTGTCTTGCTTGATTTGACTCTCCCGGATAGCTCGGGGGCGAATACATTCCTGAGAATCCAAACGCAGTTTCCCGCCCTTCCAATTGTCGTTCTCACCGGCCTCAACGACGAGGAGCTCGGAGTCCAATTGGTGCAGGCGGGGGCTCAAGACTACTTGATGAAGGACATGGCAAGCGGCTTATTACTGAGTCGAACTCTCCGATATGCGATCGAACGGAAGCGGGCTTTTTTGGAGCGGGAAAGATTGGTAAGAGATCTCCAGGAAGCGGTCGCTGAACTAAAGACCCTGAGCGGACTCCTTCCGATCTGTTCAAACTGTAAGAAGGTCCGTGACGACAAAGGGTACTGGACACAAATCGAAGCTTACATACAGCAACGATCCGCGGCAAGGTTCAGCCATGGCATCTGCCCGGACTGCATGGAGAAACTCTACCCTGACTACCGGCCAAAGGGGGCGCGCTAGGCTACCGCGCGCTCGCCGCGCGATGCCGGGTGTCCACCGGTTCGACACTCACTCGATCAACAGGGAAGTGACAGTGACGATCCATATGGCTGGCCTCGTGTTCACTCCGATCTCTCCGCATCGATCTTCAGGCTCTTTCATTTCTAAGCAGTTCCCATAGGAAGGCGGAGGGGCCGATGTTTTCTCCCGGCCTTCTTCCCCATGTAGACGAGTTTCACCCCGGCCTGCCTCGCATATCCTCTGATCCTCTCGTCTCGATAGAACTCCTTGTAGTACACGGTTCGTATTCCGCAGTTCGCCACAAGCTTGAAGCATGTAAGACAGGGAGAGGCAGTGACGTAGATTTCGGCCCCGTCGATTTGAACGCCGTTCTTCGCTGCCTGGGCAACGGCATTTGCCTCCGCGTGCACGGTTCTCACGCAGTGTCCGTTCTCCATATCGTGGCCGACGTCGTCGCAATGCGGTGCACGACGGAGACTCCCGTTGTAGCCGGTGGAGAGGATGGTCTTATCCCTCACGACCACAGCGCCGATGTGCCTTCTGTCGCACGTGCTTCGAGTCGCGACTTCGGCGGCGATCCTCATGAAATACTCATTCCAGCTCGCGCGTTTTTCGATCATACGGATTCTTCTCATTCGGTGGTGGACATGGTTGTTCTGGCACGATGTAACTTGCTGCGATGATATTCAAACTATCCGCCGAAAGCAAGCCGCAAGTTCCTCATGAAGGAACACCCCGATGAACGTACATCTATCGCACGTGAAACGACACCGCGGCTGGAAGATACGCTTGTGAAAGACTCAATGAAGTTGTACTTTGACTCCGGTTTTTTTAACGTGCAGCAAACGGGAGCTATGGGACGAATATTTGAGAAGCGGAAATACAAGATGTTTGCGCGCTACGCGCGCATGTCGAAGGCATTCAATCGAATCGGCAGGGAAATCGAGATAGCCGTTAAGGCCGGCACCACGGATCCGAAGATGAACCCCCGCCTCAGGCTGGCGATTCAAAATGCCCGAAGTGTCAATATGCCGAAGGACCGCATCGAGGCTGCGATCAAGCGGGNNGGAGGTGACGTACGAGGGGTATGCACCGCACGGCATCGCGCTGCTGATCGAGTGTGCAACGGACAATCCAACCCGCACCGTGGCAAACATCCGCCATCATCTCACCAGACACGGGGGCTCACTCGGAACAAGCGGCTCGATCTCGTTCATGTTCGAGCGCAAGGGCGTGTTCAAGATCGCCTCCGAAACGGTGAAGGACCTCGATGCATTCGAGTTGGAATTGATTGATTTCGGACTGGATGATCTCACACAGCACGATCAAACGCTGTACGTGTACACGTCGTTTCAGGATTTCGGTGTCATGCAGAAGGCCTTGGAAGAAAAAGGGATCGACGTCGAGGGTACCGAACTGCAATACATCCCCACCACAAGCAAAGAACTCTCCGACGCGGAAGCGAAGGAAGTAGCCGAGCTTATCGAGAAGTTGGAAGAAGAGGATGACGTGCAGTCCGTCTTCCACACGATGCAGTGACGGTTGCTGTCCTCGACAGTCTGCGATTGAGGTTGGGTAATCTCACCACCTGAGGTTGTTTAGCCAGACCCCCTCAGAAACAAGCCCTCACCTCAAGACGGACGATTTGCATTCGCGAGCTGAGAATGAAACACCGTATTCCGTCCGGCGTGTTGCGCTTGATAGAGCGCCTCTTTTGTCCGTAGCAAGAGCGCGTCGAACGAGTCTGCATCGTCCGGGAAGGCCGCCACGCCGATGCTGATCGTCGTCTTGATCTCCCGATCCGTAAACACGGCCGCCTCCACGGCAGACCTCAATTCATTCGCGAAGACGACCGCCTCGGCCGGCGAGGCATGAGCACGGAAGATCACAAACTCATCAAACCCGTATCGACCCGCCGCATCGATAGATCGTACGCGCGATCTCACCAGATTCGCGAGCTCCCGAAGAAGCTTACGCGAGGCATCGTACCCATAGGTCTGTGAGATGTGTTTGAAATTATCGACGTCAAGAATCATGACTCCGAAGTGTTCGTGCATGAGATGCGCACGCTCGACGCTTTCCCGCAGCCGTTCGACGAACGATGAGTGTTTCTCAAGCTCCGTCTCGTGGTCGATCGTGTCGAGACGGAGGTTTTCGTCGTACAGTTCCGTCTTGTCGATTGCGATGCCTGCGAAATCGGCAAATGCCTGGAGGATCCGGATNNCGTTCGGCTGCTCGGAGTCGGCATGCAGGTAACCCAGCGTTCGGTGGTCGATGCTGATCTGCACGCACAACGCCGAGCCGAACGGATGCTCGAGCCTGAACTCTTCGGCAAGCTCCGGCAACTCGGAGCTGTCCCGGATCAAGACGCCCTTGCCCGTCCAGAGCAGCTTGCCGATCGCCCCCGCAGCCAG
>DMMN01000167.1 GCA_003453835.1 Bacteroidota bacterium
CCCGCCCGAACGCCGCAAGGCGGGCGGGCGAGCGTGGTTAAATAGCTGAGTAGTTATCTCCGCGATTCAGAACACCAGTCTCCATATGCCGAAGACTGAAGTATATTACGACATCGAGACCCAGCTCTCCGCCGACGAAGTAGGCGGTTGGGGAAACATCCACCTCATGCGTGTGTCGGTCGCAATCTCCTGGAGCGAAGAGGACGGCTTCAAACGATGGGATGAAGACTCGATGGCCACATTCATTTCCTACCTCTCGGAGTTCAACCGGGTCGTCAGCTTCAACGGAGACGGCTTCGACTCACGGGTCCTGAGCCGGTACGGTGACGTCTCCGTCATCAAGAAGAACTCATTCGATGTGTTGGCCGATCTGAAAAGAAGACTTGGTCATCGCCTCAGTCTCGATTCCATCGGCCAGGCCACGCTCGGGATCGGCAAGACGGCAGACGGCCTCCAAGCCCTGCGTTGGTGGAAGGAAGGGAAAGTCGATCTCATTGCAGAGTATTGCACCCAGGATGTCAAAGTTCTTATGAACGTCGTTGCACACGGCCGGAACAACGGAGTCATCAAGTTCCAGGATAAGTTCGGCCACGTAATATCTGTCAAAGTGAGTTGGTAGAGACTCCCTTCCTTCGTTCAGCCCCAAGTCTTCAACTCCCCCGAGATCACGTTCTTCTCATGACGTCGTTACTCCTCACACTCCTACTCCAGCTTATTCGCCTTCACATCATTTGAGCCATCGAAAAACGGGGCATCAGCACGTCTTTGTACCTCAGGCGTGTGGGACCAGGGCCGCCAAGTTGCCTCCGATCCCTGGCCCGACTTCTTTGTAGAATTTACAGCCGGACTCCCATAGAATCATCGAAATCCACACAAAAGAGCCGTTTTTTGACGGCACCGCCTTTGACTATTAGGTCATCGTGATTCCAGTCAAAACCTAAGAAAGAAGGCCAAGATGAGCATGCCGATCAGCACAGCGAACGTCCTTCAGTTCCAACCGAAACCAGCACCGAATGTTTCTCGGGCTGAAGAATTCCGGGCTTGGAGGCCAACCGGTTCCATATGGGATTTTGGCCGGCTCTTCGAGTCCATGTGGAAAAACTCTCTGGATGCCATGCGCATTACGAACGAAGACGGTACGATCGTGGCGGTGAACGATGCGTTCTGCAAGCTGTTTGGGATGGACGTTCGCGCCCTCGAGGGTCGGCCTTACACGACTGTGTACGACCAATCGCGCGATACAAGCGTCATGATCGAAGGATATCGGAAGAGGTTTCGTCTACGTCACGTTGAGCCGCTGATGCAGCGAGAGATCGTGCTCCACTCCGGCAAGAAGATTCACGTCGAGACAACGAACGCGTATGTAAATACGGGCGAAGGACAGACACTCCTGCTCTCGATCTTTCGGGATATCACGGCTCGTGTCCACGCGACGGAAATGCTCTGGTCGAGCGAGCGAAAATACCACGAATTATTTGAGCACGCAGTGCAGGGGATATTTCAGAGCACCGCTGATGGATTGCTGCTCAATGCGAATCCGGCATTGTTGAACATGCTCGGATATTCTTCCATAGAGGAGCTTCAGCAAGTCGACCTGGATACACTCTACACGAATCCTGATGAGCGAGNNCGAAGTGCTCCGCCAGGATGGGTATTGCCACGGCATCGAGCTTTGCCTTCGAAAGAAGGACGGGACACCGATTACGGTGGTCGAACATTCCCGAGCTGTCAAAGACGACGATGGCAACGTCCTTTCGTACGAGGGGATCATTGAGGACGTCACCGCCCGCAAGGCGCTCGAAACGAGATTGCACGAGCACGTCAGCGCGTTGAAATCATCCCAGAGAAAACTGGAAGAAATAAACGGTCAAAAAGATAAGTTGATGTCGGTTCTCTCGCACGACTTACGCTCCCCCTTCAGCAGCATTCTCGGTTTCTGCGAAATACTGTTGAACGAAGGGGAAGAGCTCTCGTCCGCGGAACGCAAAGAATTCCTCACCTATATCAAGGAGTCGGCAGAACAGCAATTGGCGCTCGTCAACAGGCTTCTTGACTGGTCGCGCCTGGAGACGGGTCGCATCAAGTTGAACATCAAAGAAGTCGATCTTCGTGATGTCGTTCGCACGAGCGTCAATTCTTTGCTGGGAATTGCCAAGCAGAAGAACGTCACGATGTATTCGAACGTGAGTCCCGGAGCGACCATCCGGGGCGATGAGCAACTTCTCTCGCAAGTGTTCAACAATCTCCTTGGCAATGCCTTGAAGTTCACGCCGGCAAATGGAGTGATCGCCGTCGAGCTTGCGGGCGAGAAGGATGGAATGTCAGTCCTTAGGGTTAGCGATACCGGCACGGGAATCCCGCAAGAGGATCTCACGAAACTGTTCAAGATTGAGGAGAAATATTCCCGCCCCGGCCTGGCCGGTGAGCAAGGGACCGGTCTTGGACTGTCTGTCGTTCATGAGATCGTTCAGAAGCATTCCGGCACGATCACGGTGGAAAGTGAAGTGGGAAAAGGGACGACCTTTGTTCTCGCATTCCCAACCTTCTCATCGGATCTGAAACAGCAGATCCTCGTGGTGGACGACGAACAGGGAGTTCGAGCATTACACAGTCGATACATCAAGAAGACGATGCCGGATGCCAGCATCATTCAAGCGTCCAACGGGGGTGAGGCGTTCGAGTTTGCCAGGAAGTATCGTCCTCAGATCATTATCACGGATTACGGTATGCCGGGTCTCGACGGATTTGAATTCCTAAATAAGCTGAAGAACGAAGAGAGCACCAAAAATATCCCCGTCTACGTTGTCTGAGGAAAGGATTCGCTCGCAAGCAGAGAGGCGCTGATACTCGTCGGGGCCGTAGATGTCCTGGCAAAACCGATCGGGATGGAACAGTTCGAGAAGATCCTGAAATCTGCGTTTGACGTAGGGACGCCTCCAAGTGGGTCCGGCTCCTTATAGGAGCAACTCCTCAAGCCCTTTTGGGGCCCACGAAACACGCAAACGATGCAACAGGGAAGGAAGACGGTCCAAACGGAGATGTTCTGACGGATCAGTTGAACAAAAAGGAAACCGCACGGTAGAGGCAGAATGCTTGGCGTTTTTTCGAGTAGTCGGCGGACGGAGCAGTTACGCGTAAGAATCAATCTCCGCAAGCACTCTCTCTATGAGGGAGGCAACTTCCCGGTTGCAGTATGCTTCTGATCTTGCGGCGATGATCCGAGTGACCGAAATGTGTGGAGGAGCCCGTCGACCTGCAAGATCAACTTCTTCTTTTCAACCCGTGGCGCAAAGATCGAGCCGTCAAGCGTGTAGATGCGCTTGGCGGTTTCGTCGTAAAACGTGTAGTTCACAAACGGTCCCCCCCCACTCTTGTCGCTGAACCGCCAGTTGCCGCGGATCTCGTAGGCAAACCTTCCGAGAAAGTCGACCTTTTCAATCTGAAGATTGTACGGAGCGATCTCGACGAACGCTTTGTCATCGACCGTACGCATGAATTGCCGCGTCATAGAGTCGCGCACGGCCAGTGCATATTTCTCGGTGAGGATCTCCGGATCCGCGTCCTCCGACCAATGGAGGAAGATCCACCGTTCCATGTCTGCCGGATTCGCGCGGCGAATCCAGAAGAATCGTGAGGTCGCGGAATCGATGGCGATCCTGTAGTCGTGTTGGATGGTCATTGTCCAGCCATACCGTTCGGCGAGTCGCTGCTCAATCTCGTGCTTCGCATACTTCCGTTCTTCCTCGAACCTTGCGAGCTCGCGTTTCAAAGCGGCACTCTTGAAGTAATGGAGTAGGTCTGCAGCTCGGCTCCGGATCGAAGCATCCATTGTGGCAAGATCGACGCCTGTCAGGAACATGACGATTTGGTTCCGAGCCCGCGAATCGTGCTTGATGAAGAAGAACTCCTTCCGATCTTCGACAAGTCGTCGGACGGATGGATCGAGTGCGTTCCGAACGTACTGCGCCACCTCGCCGGAATCGTTCATCGGAGCGACCACGAGCCTGTTCTTATGCCGCTCCTCGTTGCCGAACAACGCGAAGTCGACGCGGCGCAGACGAAACCATACTTCGGGTTGGGGCGTGTAGACCGTGTCTTCGAAGGTCACGCGAAGCGTGCGGTTCAGCGTAATCCAGGTTGAGCTGTCGGCGAAGACAACAATCTCGTCATCCTCGCCGGTTGCCGGAAGTTTTGGAGTTTCGCAGCTCGCGAGAAACAGGAGAAGGACAGGAATGAAAGGTCTGAGACGGCAGGGAAGCTTCATTGGCTTATTCCGGAGCGGCTAACCAATTCCGTAGATGTTGACCGCCGGGAGGAGCCACTGATACAGCGCCCAGGTGACGAGGCCGATGCCCAGGGGGATCGATATGTTGTCGTCAAACTTCGTTGACGCGGATTCAATGACCGCTCCAACCGCAGCACCGATGATTCCGATGAGATACTCGAGCGCAATCCCCTCGATCTTTGGGGTCACCAGAACGACGATAACCGCAGAACAGAAGAACGCCACGGCGCCTGCAAGACTCTTCTGGAGAAACTTGCGTCGGCCAAAGCGCCTACCGAACAAGGCGGCGGTCGAATCGGAAATGATGAGGACTGCAAATGCATTGACGGTAATGATTTTGGGAAACAGAAGAACGCACACGATCGCCGAAAGGAGGATGTTTGTCNNTTCGCCTTCGTGTCCGACTCGTGTTTGCGGAGAAGCCATCCAAACCATCGGTAGAACAAATCGGCGGTTGGTGCGTGGTAGTACCGAACGACGTCGACGACAAAAAAGGCGGCCGCTACGGGCACCAGGAGAAAGAGCGCTTGTTGCTTGGAAACGAAGTAGTAGACAATGGGAATTGTCAGCGAGCAGAGATGTATGCCCTTTCGGACAATCTCATATCG
>DMMN01000118.1 GCA_003453835.1 Bacteroidota bacterium
GAACATTATGTCATTAACGTCGGGCCGCAGCACCCCAGCACCCACGGCGTCTTCCGGTTGCGTTTGACCCTGGACGGCGAGGTTATCGTCGACGTCGAGCCGATTTTCGGCTACCTCCACCGCGGTATGGAGAAGATCGCCGAAGGCCGCAACTACACCAAAAACATCCCGCTGACCGACCGCCTGGACTACTTGGCATCGATGATAAACAACCAAGCCTACTGCATGACCGTCGAAAAGCTGCTCAATATCACGGTGCCGGAGCGCGCCCAGTACATCCGGGTCATCATGGCCGAGTTGCAGCGCATCGCGAGCCATCTGATCGCCGTCGGGACGTTCGGAATCGACGCGGGGGCGTTCACCCCCTTCCTCTACGCCTTTCGCGACCGTGAAAGAATCCTCGACCTGTTCGAAATGACGTGCGGCGCGCGCCTCCTGTATAACTACATTTGGGTAGGCGGCCTCTCGCACGACCTCCCCCCCTCGTTCGTCGAGAAAGCGAAAGAGTTTTGCTCATACTTCAAGCCGAAGCTCGTCGAGTTCAACAACCTCCTCACGTACAATGAGATCTTTGTGAAGCGATGCGCAAACGTCGGAGTGTTGCCGAAAGATGTCGCCATAAACTATGGTTGCAGCGGGCCGATGCTGCGAGGCTCCGGCGTCGACTGGGATCTCAGACGTGACGACCCTTATTCCGTCTATCACAAGTTCGAGTGGGATGTCGTTATGGGAAAGGGAGAGATGGGGGCGGTCGGTGATACGTGGGACAGGCACATCGTCCGCATGAAGGAGATGGAGCAGAGCGTGAAGATCATTGAGCAGGCGCTTGCGGGAATCCCAGATGGAAACGTCCAATCCGCGATTCCGAAGCGCATACGTCCGGAGCCCGGGGACGCGTATGTCCGCACGGAGACCCCGCGGGGCGAGTTGGGATTCTATATCATCAGTGACGGATCGGCGACCCCGTACCGTGTGAAGGCTCGCTCTCCGGCGTTTGTGAATCTCAGCGTGGTGCCGGAGATCGCACGCGGCGCCATGTTGGCCGACCTCGTCTTGATCGTCGGCAGCACGGACATTGTACTCGGCGAAGTCGATCGCTGATCAACTAACAGAAGATGGGGTTGCCTCGCTCGAAGCGGGGAAATCTCCGCCAGTTTGATATCGCAACTTCCTTCCCTATGGATGCAATACAGAACCTTGGTGTCTGGGGCTCGATTCTGATTGCGGTCTTGCTAAGCGCAATCCCCATCGTCTTCATTCTCCTTTACGCGTTAGTGACGCTGTACATGGAGATGAAAGTCGCTGCCCATATGCAGGATCGGGTAGCCTACATGCGAACCGGCTGGCACGGTGTCCTTCAACCGTTCGCCGACATCCTCAAACTTCTTCAGAAGGAAGACATCATCTCCCGTCAGGCCGACAGAGCGCTGTTCATTCTCTCTCCCTACGTCGTCTTCATCGGAACGTATGCGGGATTCGCCGCCATTCCGTTCTCGAGCATCTACATCGGCAGCAACATCAATCTCGGAGCGTTCTTTATCGTTGCGGCTTCGTCGCTCGTGGTGATCGGTATTTTGATGGGAGGATGGGCTTCCAACAACAAATGGTCGATCTTCGGAGCGATGAGATCCGCCGCCCAGATGATCAGCTACGAGATTCCCACGGCTCTCGCAATCCTTGTGGCTGTGATGATCACCGGCTCGCTGAACCTCCAGGACGTCACGAGGTTCCAGGAAGGGGGAATTCAAAACTGGCTCTTGTTCGGCGGCCCGCTCCCGTTGATGCAAAAGATTCTCATCATTCCCTTTACGCTTATCACGTTTTTGATTCTTTTCATCGCTTCACTGGCGGAAGTCAATCGAACGCCGTTCGACCTTCCTGAAGCGGAGTCGGAATTGGTGCAGGGATTCAACACGGAATACAGCGGGATGCGTTTTGCGATGTTCTACCTCGCTGAATACGCGAACATGTTCCTCGTGTCCGGAGTGGCAGTTGCGCTCTTCCTCGGCGGCTGGTCGAGTCCGTTCGGATCATTTTTGTCCGGCCCGATCTGGGGGATCTTCTGGTTCATCGGGAAAGGGATGGCCCTCGTTTTTCTGCAGATCTGGATCCGGTGGACGCTCCCTCGTTTGAGGGTCGATCAGTTGATGTATACGTCGTGGAAGGTGCTGACGCCGTTTCTGTTTGTTTGTATTATCGCCGTCGGCTTGATCCTGGTTCTCTGAATTCGATAATCTTTCGGTAGATGCTATGAGCGCTGCTCGAATCTATTTCGGCAATATTTACTCGGCGTTATTGACGGTGGCGGTGGGGATGAAGATCACCTTCAAGCACCTCTTCACGCCTTCGGTCACGATTCAATACCCGGAGGTGAAGCTGAAGATGCCGGAACGTGCGCGCAACCGGCTCTATGTGAATATCGATGATTGCATCGGGTGCGATCAATGCGCGATGGCCTGCCCGGTGGACTGCATCTCGATNNTCTTCACGTCCCGAAGTTCGACATCGACATCGCCAAATGCTGTTACTGCGGATTGTGCGTCTATCCGTGCCCGACCGAGTGCATCGTTATGACGGACGTGTACGAGTTCTCCGAGTTCGACCGCCACGATCTGATCTACCACTTCAGCGTGATGACTCCCGGAGAGATCGAGCTGGCGAAGGCAAAGCTGAAGAAATCCGAAGAGGAAGCTGCTGCAAAGAAGGCCGCCGCGGCTGCAGCCGCGAAAGCTGTGCCGGCTGCGGGCACGGCACCCGTCCCTCAGATCAAATCCGACGGTGGATCTCCTCCACAACCTCCAACACCGAGCACTCCAACTTGAGCTAGAAAAGACCATGGATCTCTACGCGATTATTTTCTATCTCTTCTCGATTGTCACGCTTGCATCGGCAGCGGTCGTCGTATTCTCAAAGAACATCGTTCACTCCGCGTTTGCGCTTCTCTTTACGTTCTTTGGTGTCGCCGGCCTCTATGTCTTGCTGATGGCTGATTTTCTCGCCGTGACGCAGTTGATGATCTACGTTGGAGGAATTCTGGTCCTCTTGATTTTCGGTGTGATGCTGACGAGCGACGTCATCAATGTTCAAATGAAGACAGGCACCATGCAGACACTTCCGGCCGTGTTGATCGTCTCTGCGCTCGCCGGAACGCTGGTCGGTGTGTTCTGGTCGACGGATTGGAAAGTGGCACAGAACGCGGTCGGATTCGAATCCACGGCCCCGAAGATCGGTCAGATGTTTCTTACGAGCTACCTGTTGCCGTTCGAGATTGCCTCGGTGGTGCTGCTCGTCGCGCTGATCGGGGCGGCGCTGATTGCCCGCAGAGAGCGGAAGGCATCCTAAGGCGGAGAAAGAAAACCTATGCAGGAATTCATACAGTGGCTTCAAACACCCGGTCTCAAACATTTTCTCATCATCAGCGGGATTCTCTTCTCGCTCGGCGTGTTCGCGATCCTGACGCGCCGCAATGCCATTCTGGTGCTGATGGGCATCGAGCTCGTGCTGAACGCCGCGAACATTAACTTCATTGCCTTTTCGCGCTACGCGACGGGGACGCTCGACGGCCAGGTCATCGCGGTGTTCGTCATCATCTTGGCGGCGGCGGAAGCTGCGATCGCGCTGGCCATCGTGCTGAATATCTATCAGAACTTTAACACCGTCAACGTAGACGAGCTTAACCAGTTACGTGATTAGCTCCCGCGAACGACACTTGACATTCGACTACTGATCAACTCAATATGTCTCAAGAGACACTTCTTCAACTCGGCGCCGTTATCCTCCTGCTTCCGCTGCTTGGATTCACGGTCATCATCTTTTTCGGCAAGCGACTTCCGCGACAGGGCGATTGGCTCGAAACAGGGATCCTGTTCATCTGTCTATTCCTTTCCTTCGTGGTGTTGTTCGGAAAGCTGGGGAGCTTCAAAGACGTAGCGTTGTCGACGACGTTCTCGTGGGTCGACTTTGGCAACGTACCGGGCGTGGGACCGCTGAAGATCGAGCTTGGACTGATGATCGATAACCTGGTGGCGATCATGCTTGTTGTCGTTTCGCTCGTCAGCGCGCTGGTTCATCTCTTTTCCATCGGCTACATGCATGGAGACGTCCGGTACGGACGGTACTTTGCCTACCTCGGCATTTTCACGTTTTCGATGTTCGGGATCGTTCTGACGAACAATTTCTTCCTGATGTACGTCGCGTGGGAGCTTGTCGGATTAAGCTCGTATCTCCTCATCGGTCACTGGTTCGAAAAGAAATCCGCCTCGGACGCTGCCAAGAAGGCATTCATCGTCAATCGAGTCGGTGACATCGGGATGTTTACGGGCATTATGATCTTGTACGCGACCTTCCACACCTTCCGGTTTGACATCATCTTCTCCTCCATGCAAGCCGGCACGATCCCGATGGGAAGCGAGACGTGGCTAACGGCCGCGGGCATTCTGATCTTCTGCGGTGCGATCGGAAAATCGGCACAGTTTCCCCTGCACGTGTGGTTGCCGGATGCGATGGAAGGTCCGACGCCGGTAAGCGCGTTGATCCACGCCGCGACGAT
>DMMN01000305.1 GCA_003453835.1 Bacteroidota bacterium
GTCAAGAACGGTGGGGTGGTTGCAGGATTCGCTGTTCCGGGGCTTGCAAGCTATACGCGCAATCAGTTGGACGGGCTCACGGAGTTTGTCAAATCACTAGGCGCAGGCGGATTGGTGTACGTGAGGATCGGTCAAGAGAAAGCCGAAAGTTCGGTGGACAAGTTCGTTTCTCCCGACCATGTAAACGCCATCGCGAAGCGGATCGGAGCCAACGTGGGTGATCTGGGATTGCTCGTTTCCGGTCCATGGCAGAAGGCGCTTACGATTCTGGGGACGTTGGGGCTCGAGATGGCGAATCGATTGAGCCTGATCCCGGAAGGGAAATGGAATTTCCTTTGGGTCACGGATTTCCCGCTGTTGGAGTTCAGCGAAGAAGAGAACCGCTTTGTTGCCGTCCATCATCCGTTTACGTCACCCAAGCCGGAGGATATTCCTTTGCTGGAAACTGATCCCGCCAAGGCACGTGCCCGGGCGTATGATCTGGTGCTGAATGGAAACGAGATCGCCGGCGGAAGCATCCGGATTCATAGCTCGGAGTTGCAGAGCAAGCTCTTCGCCCTGCTCGGCATCGGTCCGGAGGAGGCGCGGCAGAAGTTTGGATTCATGCTCGATGCGTTTCGATATGGAGCGCCCCCGCACGGCGGCATTGCCTACGGGTTCGACCGAATCGTTATGCTGATGACCGGACAGAAATCGATTCGGGACGTCATCGCATTTCCGAAAACGAGCAGCGGGATGTCGCTGATGGATGATTCACCGTCGATGGTTGACAAGAAACAACTGGACGAGCTGCACGTCAGGACGATGTAGTACTGGTTAGCTGACCCACTCACATCGACTGTTCACGTCGAAAGGAGATCCTATGGTTGGCATTGTAGGCTACGGTGCATATGTTCCCCGTTATCGCATCAAAGCCGAAGTTATCGCGAAGCAATGGGGCGCAGATCCTGAGGCGATCACGCGGGGTCTGCAACTGTACGAGAAAACCGTCCCCGGCCAGGACGAGGACACGATCACCATTTCGGTCGAAGCCGCGCGGAACGCGCTTCGCCGTGCGCAGATCAATCCGAAGGAAATTGGGGCGGTGTACATCGGTTCGGAGTCGCATCCCTACGCCGTTAAACCCAGTGCAACGATTCTGATCGACGCCCTCGGCATCGGACCAGATGTTCATGTTGCAAGCTATGAATTTGCATGCAAGGCAGGAACGGAGGCGATGTACGTCGCCTACAGTCATGTGAAATCGGGTGAAATGAAGTATGCCCTCGGCATCGGTGCGGACACTTCACAGGGAGCTCCGGGTGACGCTTTGGAATATTCCGCTTCCGCAGGCGGCGCCGCGTTCATTATGGGATCGGAACACGTCATCGCCGAGATTCTCTTCACTCATTCGTACACGTCCGATACGCCGGATTTCTGGCGTCGGGAGGGGGAAGGGTACCCGCGACACGGCGGACGATTTACCGGCGATCCGGCCTACTTCAAACACATCATGGGAGCCGCCACAGCGTTGTTGGAAAAATCGAAGCTGGCTCCGAAGGACTTTAAGTACGCCGTATTCCACATGCCCAATGGAAAGTTTCCCATGGAAGTCGGCAAGCGCCTCGGCTTCACCAAGGAACAGATCGAGACGGGATGGCTCGTTCCGTGGATGGGGAATACGTACTCCGGCTCTTCACCGACCGGCCTGACGGCAATCCTCGATGTCGCGATGCCGGGCGATCTGATCTTCATGGTCTCTTTCGGTTCGGGTGCAGGCAGCGACGGTTTCATCTATCGCGTGACCGATGAGGACCTCCATGTTCACGACCGCGCGCCACGAACCCGTCAGATGCTGGACAACAACAAGATCCATCTGAACTACGGTGAGTACGCCAAGTTCCGACGAAAGATCAAGCTGAATGAATAAGGAGGCCCGACCATGAGAGACGTTGCAGTCATTGGCGCCGGGATCACGAAGTTTGGAGAGCTTTGGGGAACATCGATCAAGGATATCTTCGTTGAGGCCGCGCAGAAGGCAATCGATGATGCCGGGGTCGATCACATCGATTCGCTCTACGTGGGATCCATGTCGCCCGGATTGTTTGTCGGACAGGAACATCTTGGAGCTGTCCTGGCTGACTATCTCGGCGTAAATCCGATTCCGGCGACACGCGTGGAGTCCGCGTGCGCTTCCGGAGGTGTCGCGTTTCGCCAGGCATTCCTGGAAGTTGCTTCGGGTGCCAGTGAAATTGTCCTGGCCGGAGGTGTGGAGAAGATGACAGATGGTGCCGATGTCACGGACGTGCTCGCGACAGCGGCCGACCAGGAATACGAGGTGTACCACGGCATCACATTCCCCGGCTTGTATGCGATGATCGCGCAGGCGCATATGAAGCAGTTTGGGACCACGCGTGAACAACTGGCAGCCGTGGCTGTCAAGAATCACCGCAACGGAGCAAAAAACCCGAACGCACAATTCCGCTCAGAGATTTCCGTCGAGCAAGTCATGAAATCAACGATGGTCGCCGATCCCCTTCGTCTGCTCGACTGCTCTCCGGTCAGCGACGGAGCTGCGTCCGTCATCGTCGCTTCTTTGGAAGTTGCTAAGAAGCTGAGCAAGAGCTTTGCGCGGGTCAAGGCTTCCGCGCAGGCATCCGATACTATCGCGTTGCACAGTCGCGAAAGTCTCACAACGTTGAAGTCGGTTGTGCGCGCGGCTCAGAGTGCGTACAAGATGGCAGAGATGAAGCCCNNTTCTTCGAAAAGGGAAAAGGCGGCGAGGCTGTCGAGAAAGGTCTGACAGCCCTGGAGTGTGGTCGGATTCCCGTCAACACGAGCGGCGGACTCAAAGCAAAAGGCCATCCCGTCGGTGCCAGCGGTATCGCACAGATCATCGAGCTCTATGAGCAATTGACGGGCAGGGCAGGAGCAAGACAAGCAAAGAACGCTCGTATCGGCATGGCGCAGAACATGGGCGGGTCCGGTGCGAGTTGCGTCATTCATATCCTGGAGGCGCAATGATCACGGCAAGATATCATCGCGAGATTCCACAGCGCTATCGACTCGAGGCGGGCAAGTGCTCGAAATGCGGACGCATCAGCTTTCCTCCTCGTCGTATCTGCCCCTCATGCAAGGGGAGAGTCTTTGAGACGCTCAGACTCGAAGACGAAGGGACATTGCTGGCGTTCACCGTCATCCGCGCCGGCTCGGAGAAATTCTCTCAGCAGACGCCGTATGCAGTGGGGATTGTCGAACTGAAGGAGGGCGTGCGACTGACGACACAGATTATCGATGCCGACCTCGGCACGCTCGAAGTAGGTCAACGGGTCAAGCTCGTCTTCCGGAAAGTTCAGGAAGATGGCAAGGCGGGTATCCTCTGCTACGGCTACAAGGCAATCACGATCTAAGCTGAGGGACGGACGAAGGTTTGAAAGAAAAAGTCAGAATTGCATCCGGGCAGGGATTCTGGGGCGACCTTCAATCGGCGCCGATCGATCAGGTCACGAAGGGTCCTATCGATTATCTCGTGATGGACTTTCTTGCGGAAGTAACGATGTCCATCATGCAGAAGCAGCGGAAGCGCAATCCTGATCTCGGTTACGCACGAGATCTGGTAACGATCGTTGATCAGATTCTTCCTTATTGCGTCAAGCACAATATCAAGATCATCACGAACGGCGGAGGGGCGAATCCCAAGGCGTGCAGCGAAGCAATCCGGAGGGGCGCTCAGAAGAAGGGGATCACGGGTTTCAAGATTGGGACGGTTCTGGGGGATGACATTCTGGATCGGATAACCGAATTCCGACGCGGCGGCATCGGTTTGGACAATATGGATAGCGGTGAGTCGATTGACTCCGTCGGCGCTAAGTTGCTCAGCGCCAATGTCTATTTCGGTGCCATGCCGATCGTCAAGGCTCTCCAGGACGGCGCCCAAATCGTCATCACGGGGAGAACGACCGACACGGGCCTCACCCTCGCCCCGATGATGTACGAATTCGGCTGGCATCAGGAGGAGTGGGACAAACTGGCAAGCGGGACGGTTGCCGGTCACATTCTCGAGTGTGGAGGGCAGGCAAGTGGTGGAAACTTCAGTGCCGATTGGCGCGCCGTTCCCGACCTTGCTCACATCGGATTTCCAATCGCCGAGGCGTATCCAAGCGGCGACTTCGTCATTACGAAGCATCCCCACACTGGAGGCATGGTCACCGCTCAGACCGTCAAAGAACAACTCCTGTACGAGATCGGTGACCCTACCCGATACATCACGCCCGATGTCATCGCGGATTTTACGACGATCCAGATCGACCAGGAGGGGATGGACAGGGTCAAGGTGTTTGGCGTGCAAGGCAGACCGACCACGGATCTGTACAAGGTCTCGATGTCATATCACGACGGCTATGCTGCGTTTGGCACTCTGACGTTTTCCTGGCCGGATGCGCTTCCGAAGGCCCGGGCAGCCGACGAGATACTCCGCACTCGGCTTCGCGATGCCGGCCTGGCGTTCGAAGAAATCCGGTCTGAGTTCCTCGGTCTTGATTCTTGTCATGGGCCGCTTGCGAAGACGTCCGGTGAGATCAATGAAGTTGTTCTTCGGATCGGGGTGCGCAGCCACAGTCACGCGGATGTCGAACGATTCGGGAGGGAACTTGCACCCCTGATTCTGACCGGCCCGCCGGGGGTTACGGGTTTCGCGGGCGGAAGGCCGAAACCGAGTGAAGTCATCTCGTACTGGCCCGCGCTTATTCCGAAAAGGGTCGTGACACCGGAAGTGTTTGTCAACGAAGTCTGAGGAAATGAGAATACAGTTGCGCCAAATCTGTCACGCCCGGTCGGGCGACAAAGGTGACACCGGAAACGTCGGTTTGATCGCGCTCCGGAAGGAGTTCTACCCCGTCATCGTCAAGTACGTTACTGCGGAGCGTGTGAAGGATCATTTCGCGGGGATCGTGTTAGGGAGAGTCGAGCGATTCGAACTTCCCAACTTGTGGGCGTTGAACTTCCTCCTTCATGAGGCGCTCGGAGGCGGTGGAACAAAATCGCTCAAGAACGATGCGCAAGGGAAAACACTTGGAGCGGCATTGCTCAGGATGGAACTTGAGATAGAAGAGGAGATGGAACTTTAGCTATGTTTGAAGACCTGAAGGAAAAAACCGAAGAACAAAAGAAGAGACTCGTTTCTCTGAGGGGGTATCTTTGACCTCGATACGAAGGAAGCGGAGCTTGCGGAATTGCACGTGAAGAGCACTGTGGAGGGATTTTGGAATGACAATCTCTCCGCGCAAAAAACGTTGCAGGAAATTAATTCCAGGAAAGAGTGGATCGATTCCTGGAACCGGCTGAATGCGGCAGCCGCCGATGCAGAAGGGCTCTTGGAACTCGCTCAGGAAAGCAATGAGACGGGAGGGGGGG
>DMMN01000332.1 GCA_003453835.1 Bacteroidota bacterium
ATCGTGCTGCTGACCCGAAACCCGGCGAAAGCCGTCAAGTTCCTGGAGGAGATCGGTGTGGCGTCCTCTCAGGCCATTGCAGTTGAGACCGATGTCATGAATGCGGCCGGACTTGAGAGCGCCGCCGGGCAGGTCATCAGGACATTCGGACGCATCGACGGGCTTATCAACGGGGCGGGCGGTAATGATCCGAAGGCGACGACAAATCCCGAACAATCGTTCTTTCAGCTTTCGGAGGAAGCGTTGCGCTCTGTGATGGAGCTGAACGTTCTCGGGACGATCCTTCCGTCCCAGGTCTTCGGAAAATTCCTCGTGGCTCAGAAAGAAGGTGTTATCCTGAACATCTCGTCGATGAGCGCATTCCAGCCCCTGACGCGGGTGGCGGCATATTCCGCGGCGAAGGCGGCGGTAAGCAACTTTACACAGTGGCTCGCCGTGCATATGGCTCAGGAGTACTCGCCAAACATCAGGGTAAATGCCATTGCGCCGGGCTTTTTTCTAACGGAACAAAACCGGTTTCTCCTTACCGACCAAAAGACCGGGGTTCTGACGGCACGCGGCAAGAAGATCATCGACCATACACCGATGGGACGATTCGGCGAGCCGGAGGATTTGGTCGGAACAACATTGTGGCTTCTCTCACCCGCTTCCAGGTTTGTCACGGGCATCGTCGTTCCCGTGGATGGAGGATTTAGCGCCTACTCCGGCGTGTGAGCTCGATCCATGAAGATCGTTGTCAACAAGAACACACCGTGCGTAGTCGAGATGTTTTCGCATCTCGGCGCGGTCGTTGCCTTGGATACGCCGGCAGTCACGAGGCAAGCCGTGCACGACGCGGACATGCTCATTGTGCGATCCGAAACGATCGTGAACAAAGACCTGCTTGAGAGAAGCGCCGTGCGTTTCGTCGGATCCGTCACGATCGGCACAGACCATGTCGATCTCGCCTATCTCGCGTCGCGGGGAATCGCGTTCGCGAGCGCGCCGGGAAGTAATTCAGCGTCGGTTGCGGAATATGTCGCGGCGGCGCTGTTGATGTGGATGGGACGGACCGACAACACGCTGAAGGGAAAGTCGATCGGCATCGTTGGCGTGGGGAATGTGGGGAGTAAGGTGGTGCGCGTGGCTGAAGCCCTCGGCATGAACGTGCTCCTGAACGATCCGCCTCTGGCGCGCTTGTCCGGTGATCCAAAGTATCTCACTCTGGATGAGTTGATGGGAGCGGATTTCGTCACCCTGCACGTCCCATTGACGAAGTCAGGACCAGATCCGACGTACCACCTCTTCTCCGACGCGCGCATCGGAAACATGGGGCGCAATTCCGTTCTCGTCAATACCTCGCGCGGTGCTGTGGTGGAAACGAGTGCGCTCCGGCAGGCCCTCGCCTCCCATCGCCTCTCTGCTGCCATTCTCGATGTATGGGAGCGCGAGCCGTCGATCGATCTCGACTTGCTTTCGCTCGTGATGATCGGAACTCCTCACATCGCCGGATACTCCCTGGACGGAAAATTGAATGCGTTGAGACTGGTCCATGAAGAAGCCTGTCGGTTTCTTGGTGTCCCTTCGGAGGGGAAAAGCGGAGAACCTTCCGCCTCGAGTGACTTGCCACGAATCGAGATATCTTCAAATCTCACCGAAGATCTTGACGTTGTGCACGCTGCAGTACGAGCAGCATACGATATCGAATCTGACGACAAACTCCTGCGACACATAGGAACGATGAAAGAAGAGGAGCGAGACAGGTACTTCATGAGGCTCCGCGCAGAATATCGTGTTCGACGGGAATTCTTCCATCGTGTGGTGGATCTATTGCCGGAACAGGCGACTGCGCGGCGGACTCTTCATCAACTCGGCTTCAAGACAACCCTTGGGGATATAGAAGGACAATGAGCATCGTGGTCGGAAGGGGATCATATGAACGACCATTGTCGAACGGAGAAATCCGTGAGATCTGCGCTGCTGCGCTCTTTGACTTTCCGCTCGACGGAAAGCGCGTCTTAGTGCTCATCCCCGATCACACCCGTCACGCACAGATAGGTTTGTTCTTCCGGTTGATCTATGATCTCCTCGGGGCGAGAACGGCGGCCCTCGATTATCTTGTCGCAACCGGCACTCACGCTCCTATGTCGTTGGAGCGCATCTATCGGCATTTGGAGATTACACGCGAAGAACATCAGGGCAAGTTTGCCCGCGTACGCTTCTTTAACCATGAACATAATAACACCCAAGAGCTGGTCACGCTCGGATCGTTGCCTGCCAACGAGATCTCCAACCTCACAAACGGCGTGTTCTCAACTCCCATCGATGTCACAATCAATCGGAAAGTCCTTGAATACGACCACATCCTCATGGTGACGCCGGTCGTTCCACACGAGGCCATGGGATTTGCCGGAGGAAACAAGTACTTCTTTCCCGGAATTGCCGGGCTTGACGTGATCGAGACCTTTCACTGGCTCGCCGCCGTTCTGACAAATCCCGTCGTCAACGGTGTGAAGGACACGCCGACACGGCGTGTGATCGACCGGGCCGTTGAGTTCATTCCAACTCCGCGGCAGTGCTTCGCCTTTGCCGTCGATGGTCAAGACCGGCCTATGTGCCTGTTTGCCGGAGAGCCCAGGGAAGCCTGGTCCCGTGCGGCGGATTACTCGGCTCGACTCCACATCAACTATGTCGAGAAGCCGTACCACACAATCGTGGCGATCACGCCGCCCCTCTATGAAGAGCTCTGGGTTGGCGGCAAAGCGATGTACAAGCTTGAGCCCATTCTGGCTGACGGTGGCGAGCTGATTATCTATGGTCCGCAGATTCGGGAGTTCTCCTTCGTGCACGGCCCGCTCATCCGACGAATCGGGTATCACGTTCTTGACTATTTCACGAAGCAATGGGAACGGTTCGCCGGCGAGCCGAAGTTGATCCTGGCTCACTCGACGAATGTGCGAGGCGTGGGGACGTTTGAAGATGACGTCGAGCGACCACGAGTGAGAGTTACTCTTGCAACCTCGATCCCCGAAAAGGACTGCCGGGATGTGAACCTTGACTATCGCGACTATCGCAGCATCGATCTCAATGAATTGCGAAAACGACAAAGTGACGATCTGTTGGTTGTTGAGAATGCCGGCCAGGTTCTCTATCGCCTCAAGAAGTAGCGCCCCAGGAAGTTGCCCCTTGGGGCAGCGTGTGCCGAGAGCCGCCGGTGGAGTGACGATGACTGCGTGAACACGTCTGCGGAACATCGTGCCCACCGACGAGCAACTATTTCTTTCTGCCTTCACAATGAGTTTCACTGAAAGGGAAATGAAATGAGTAGTGGTTTGACTATTCCCGCAGACGGTGCGCTGGACTTGGTCTCGCTCGGAGCACTCGTGCATCGCCTGGATCCGGGCATCATCCCGTTCCGAAAAGCGACCGAGTGCCGGATTCACGTCAGTGGCGGAGAGTTCAACGTGGCGGCCAACCTTGCCGACTGCTTCCGCATGAGAACGGCCGTTGTCTCAGCGATGGTCGATTATCCCATCGGCGACCTGATTGCCGAGCGTGTACGGGCGATGGGTGTAAAGCCATTCTACAAGCGGTTCAAACACAATGGCGTGAACGGCCCCAATATGGCAACGGTCTACAGCGATCGTGGTCAGGGGGTCCGGGCGCCGGTGGTGTTTTACAATCGGTCGAATGAAGCAGCCGCGCAATTGAAACCCGGCGATTTCAACTGGAACGAGATTCTCGCAGGTGGAGTCCGCTGGTTTCATAGCGGTGGCATCTTTGCCGCGCTGTCCGAGACGACCGGTGAAGTCATCATCGAAGGCATGAAGGCGGCGAGGAAATCGGGCGCAATCGTCAGCTTCGATTTGAATTTCCGGGAGAAGCTTTGGAATCTATGGGGCGGTCAAAAAAAGGCGGTCGATGTCGTGGCTCGAATC
>DMMN01000067.1:0-225 GCA_003453835.1 Bacteroidota bacterium
TTGAGGATGCCCTTGACGTTGCCATACAAGTAGCCGAAGGTTTGCAGGCAGCGCACGAGAAAGGCATTACGCACCGCGACATCAAGAGCAGTAACATTATGGTGACGGACAAAGGCCGAGCCGTCATCATGGACTTTGGCCTGGCTCGAACAATCGGTGCTGCAAAACTCACGAAGAGTGGCGCCACCGTTGGCACTGTGCCTTACATGTCACCCGAGCAAGCGC
>DMMN01000067.1:291-2865 GCA_003453835.1 Bacteroidota bacterium
GGTCGATCTGCGGAAAATGAGTCAAGTGCCTTCCGCCCAACCCACGATTGCAAAGAAGCGTCTCAAGTTCGTTTGGGCTGGTGTGTCAATCATTCTCCTTGCTCTCATCGGCACATATTTTCTTTTATCCCCAAAGGAGGAGGCGCCGACCATTGAGTCGCTGGCTGTGCTGCCGCTGAAGAACTTGATGGGCGACACCGAGCAAGACCATTTCGTCGAAGGCATGCACGAGGCGCTGACCGCGGAGTTGTCAAAGATCGCGGCCTTGAAGGTGATCTCCCGGACCTCGGCCATGCGCTACAAGGGCACCGACAAGCCCACGCCGCTGATTGCCCGAGAGCTTGGCGTGAGGGGACTTATTGAGGGCTCTGTTCTGCGCGACGGGGATCAGGTGCGTATCACCGTGCAGTTAATTCACGGCCCCTCGGACAAGCACCTCTGGGCCGAGAGCTACCAGCGCGAGCTGAGCGGGATCCTCGCGTTACAAAGCGAGGTGGCGCGCGCCATCGCCCGCGAAATCCGCATGACGGTCACCCCGGCGGAAGCTACGCGGCTGGCCCGTACTCGTCCCGTCAATCCCGAGGTGTACGAGCTCTATCTGAAGGGCATCTTCCTCCGCAATACGATGTCAAAAGTATCCGTCAGAAGAGCCATCGAGTACTTTGAGGAAGCAATTGAAAGGGACCCAAGCTACGCGCCAGCGTACGCGGGGTTGAGCACGTCTTACAGCACTCTGGTCTGGGTCCACGCATCTGTACCTTCTACGCCAGAGATACGCTCAAAAGCCAAAGAGGCAGCTTTCAAGGCACTTGAGTTAGATGAAAGCCTGGCTGAAGCTCACACAGCTCTTGCCGCTGTGAATCGCATCTTCGAATGGGATTGGGATGGTGCGGAGCGCGCCTTTAAGCGAGCAATCGAACTAGACCCTTCCAACAGTGAACACCGGCTCTATTATGCAAATCACTTGTTGTCGCTCGGGCGGCTCGAACAAGCCATCGCAGTCAACCGGCGCACGGTGGAACTCGATCCCGTCTCGCCCTCTGCGTATGGAGAATTAGGGTTGGCGCTCTATGTGGCCAACCGTACTGAGGAGGCTCGAGAACAGTTCCTGAAGGCGCTGGAACTTGAGCCGGATTGTCGGCCGTGCCTCAACTGGCTGGCGCTTAATCTCCTAAGAAATGGGGACCATACTCAAGCGGTTGCAGCGGCTGAAAGGGCTGCCCGGGACCTGCCCGCATACAAGAGCTGGCTAGGGTACATCTACGGAGCGGCTGGTCGCAGAACCGAGGCTCTGGGCATCTTGAGCGAGCTACAGGAACTCACTGAAACCGAATATGTCCGGCTAAGGGAGTTCGCTTGGGTTTATTTAGGCCTTGGTGAAAAGGAAAAAGCGCTGCAATGCCTCGAGGAGGCTTATACGGAGCATGATATCGGCCTCGTCTGGCTTAAAGTCAGCCCCCAATATGACCCGCTGCGAGACGACCCGCGCTTTCAAGACCTGCTGCGGCGGATGAATTTTCCAAACGCAGTCGAAACGAAACGCTGAAATTGCGCCTGACTCAGCCAACGGCAGCTAACAGCGGCAACAACGGCCCCGAATAAAAGCCTTTCGGGGCAAGCGCTCCCTCTGTCCCGAAGGGATCCCTTTGGGATTGATAGGCGCGTTTGAAACGANNTGCCGCAAACGTTATGCGTCATGCGCGGCGGCCACGAATTCACGACGGACAGTGTACAACGAGAGACTTACGCGTCACCGAGGGAGGATAACACTTCAGCTTTGAGGGGCGGCAAATCCTCTTTGACCGTCAACCAGACTTTCTCTAAGTCGACTCCAAAGTAATCATGGATCAACTTGTCACGCATCCGTGCAAAATCTTGCCACGGAGTATCTGGATGGGAGGAACGATACGAGGACGAAAGGCGCTTGACGGCTTCGCCAATGATCTCAATTTGACGAATCACGCCGTCTTGAATGAGAATCTGTCGTTTGAATTCAGATGCGTCGATACCTTCGGTGTACTGTTCAACCCGAAGGATCGAATCTCGAATATGCTCAAGATACACCCGATCATCATGCGGCATAGACAACTTGACGATCTTTGAGGATACGGTCCCGAAGGTACGGACTCAGTGCCGCTTCGGTCTGAAGGTCTACTTCCCGGCCAAGCATTTCCGTTAACTCTCGTTCGAGTGCCACGAGCGTAAGGAAACTGACCGGACGGGAGAACGTTACAAGCATATCCACGTCACTGTCACTGCTGGCTTCCCCACGGGCAGTCGAACCGAAGATCGCAAGTGAGCGAACTCCGTATTTCGCACAAATCGGCCGAATCTTTAAAATATGTGTTGCAGGTATAGACATCGGGAATCCAAAAGTGAGCGTGTCCAAGATACAACATTTGGACTTCACTTTCCAATGGCCGCCGCGCACGANNCGATGTTAAAAGCAACAGTTGTGCCCGCCCGACCGAACAGTTCAGAGCCAATTATCGGTCGTTCGGGCGGGGTCGCTCAACCCGCCCGTCACTTGATAGAATCTTCGTCGGGCGGGGCTGCGTGCTTGCCGCAAACGTT
>DMMN01000143.1 GCA_003453835.1 Bacteroidota bacterium
ATCCTACGCCTTCATTCTTTTTCCTTTCTCCTCCTCGGAGAAAATCCATCCGACAAGCTTACCGGGATCGATCTCGCGATAGTTGTTCCAGTACGCCTTACTCCGCAGATGCCGCGATGAAGTATCGCCATCAGCGATCGATTCGACCTGCGCCATGATGATCNNACCCCGATAGGGAGGGATCTTGATTTCGTTTGCGCGCAGGAGCGTTTTGCCGTCGGCGAGCAAGATCGGAATCCCGATAGAAATGATCTGTGATCTGAGTCTCGCGTCCCCACGAACCAGCTCGTCCAGCCGCTCCGACATGGATTGTGCGACCGCTTTGGATGCCGACGGCATGTCGCCGTAGACGAGTTGCAGTAGGTAAGCCTCATAGAGGAGCTTCGAAAGCCGGGGCGGGCCGAGGATCTCAAACGCGACGCTCTTTGTCTTGTGCTCTTCCTCCAGCCGCTTCATCTCGTCCAACGCGCCGTCGAACATGAAGCCGGCCCTGTAGGTTGGAGCGAGCGTGGCATTATCCAGGGCGTTGATGATGTCGTGGCCCGTATTCCCCCCCCTGATCTCGTAGATAACCGATTCTGCGATCTCTTCAGGCGTCACAAACTCCATCTGGCCCGGTGTGGAGATGGCCTCGAATTCGCCACGCGAGAAGACGCCGTTCTCTCCCGTGTCGACGAAGACGGATCGGAGTGATTGGTTCAGCGACGTTGCGGGGGAACGTTCCGGCTTGAGCTTCAGTGTGCCATCGAGTCGAACGCCGTTCTCCGGTGGGCAGTCGAAGAGCTCAATCGGCCTGCCGCGCTTTTTGATTTCACCGAAACCGATTCGTTTCCATGCAATGGCCGCGGTCGGTTTGATCTCTTTGGTGATCGGAGCGTCGGGCGTTCGGCCCATCAGGAAAAGCAGCATGGTGTGAGCGCCGGCGACAGCCGACTTGCTGAGGAGCACGCTCGATGGTCGCTCCTCACTGTGCGTGTACGGGATGTTGAGCCCCATCCCTCCCGTTCCGCTCGTTCCAATCTTCACGTAGATCCGTGTTCCCATAAGCTGCATGGAACGATAGAGAAGCTGGACATGCCTGATGAGCTGCGGGGTGTACAGCGTGGCCAGCATTCGTTCGGTCTGCTCGATCAGGGAGGTTCCCTTGCCGGCTTTGGCTTGCTTCAGCGACTTGCGGACTTCACGCGCACTGTGGAAGAGATCCTGGTAGGCAATTGCCGTTGCCGAATTAATGGAATCGACGACAATAGCGGGTTTGTATTTCTCAAGAAGTTGGTAGATTGCCGACCGCTTCACGACATCGAGCGTCAGCTCGTCCAAGAGATCGTCGATCAGCATCTGGCGGGTCGAATCGTTCCGCAGGGTCTCCTCGCGAGGCGTGTCCTTCAACGCGTGGCGGACGAAAATATTGCCCCACCACGGCACAAAGAAATTGCGTCCGACGTCCGGGAATTCTTTTCGGAGCGTAGCGACGGCGTCCTTCGCCTCCGCCTCGAGCAGTGACGTGACGATGATGCGTTTCGGTTCGTTCTCCATCAACTGCCGGCAGACTGCAGAGCCTACCAAGCCCCATCCGCCAAGCACAAGTACGGTTTTATTTTTGATATCCATGATTGATTCGGTCGTATTCTGTCGTTATTGGGTTTTGGACCTTAGAACTTGGTTTTCGACGTCTATCGCCGTCAAACCATTTCCTACCTGGGCACTACGGTGTCATACCACGGCTTCTTCTCTCTGCTTCCGAGTTCGTCGATATGCAGATGTTTGGACTCGGTGTACTCTTTCAGTCCGTCGATCCCGAACTCGCGGCCAATGCCGCTCTGTTTGTAGCCTCCGAACGGCGCCTTCTCGCTGATGAGATGCCATTCGTTGATCCAGACCGTCCCTGCTCTCAGGCGCCGAGCAATGCTCAACGCCCGATCCTTGTCTCTCGACCACACACCGGCGCCGAGTCCGTAGATCGTATCATTAGCCATGGCGACAGCGCTCTCCTCCGTTTCGAAGGCAATCACGGAAAGGACGGGGCCAAAGATCTCTTCCTGGGCAATGGTCATCTTGTTGTCGACGGCGGTAAAGATCGTCGGCTCGACAAAGAAACCGTCCGCCAGCGCGGGATCGATCGGTACACTTCCGCCGACTGCAACAGTTGCGCCTTGCTCTTTCCCTTTGGAGATGTAGTCGAGCACCCGGTCTTGTTGCCTCTTCGAGATGAGCGGCCCAAGATCAGTTGCCGGACTTGACGGATCACCGAGGTTCAGCCGTTTTGTCTTCTCAACGAGCCGGCCGACAAAGTCATCGTGAAGCTTGTCGGGAAGGAACAGCCGCGTCCCGGCCTCGCAACATTGTCCCTGGTGATAGTAGATCGCGTACAGAGTGCCGTCAACAGCGAGGTCGAGATCGGCATCTTCGAGCACAATATTGGCCGACTTGCCGCCGCACTCCAGCGTCACCTTTTTGAGATTTACGGTGGCGGAAGCCATCACCTTCTTGCCGACGGCCGTCGATCCGGTGAAGGAGATCTTGTCAACCATCGGACTTCGGACGAGCGCCTCCCCCGCATCTTCCCCGAAGCCGGGGACGATGTTGATGACCCCCTTCGGAAAGCCGATTTCGTGCACGATCTTGGCAAGCTCCATGGCTGTGCACGGGGTCAGCTCGGAAGGTTTCAACACGACGGCGTTTCCCGCGGCCAGTGCCGGGCCGAGCTTCCAGACCGCCATCTTCAGAGGAAAATTCCAGGGGATGATCGCGCCAACTACGCCAATTGGCTCTCGGAGAATCAGATTCTGACTGAATCCCTGCTTGCTCAGGCCCTCAATCGGCTCGGTAAGCTCCAGTGCAGCGAGCTTCGAGAAGTAGTTCATATTCCGAGCTGAGAGATATACATCCTCTTTCGCTTTGCGGATGGTCGAACCGGAATCTGCCACCTCAAGTGCAACGAGTTCTTTGGAGCGCTCATTGATCTTGTCGGAGATCGCCTTGATGAGCGCGCTTCGTTCTTCACGGGGCATTCTCGGCCACGGGCCTTCATCGAAGGCACTTCGGGCTGCAGCCACAGCGCGGTTCACATCCTCGACGCTACCGCGGGCGACACTCGCAACCACCTCTCGATTGAACGGGTTGATGGATTCGAACGTTCGCTTTGAGACGGACTCGACGAACTCGTCGTCGATGTAGAGATGATATGAGGTCATAGGTCTGTAGGTGGCAGTGCCAGCGTGCAGCAGCGCACTTAACGAGCTTCGTTCGTTGGCTGTCCCACGAACGCTACCGGCTCGCCCGCGTTGATCGGGGGCGTGCCGAGGATGTACAACAAGACGCCTGCGAACGGGGCGCGCACCTCCGCGATTTGATTTCCGAAAAAGTCGTTGATGACGGCAAGTAATGTCCCCTTCTGAACGTACTCGCCCCGCTTCACACGCGGAAGAAGAACGCCGGTCACTGCGCTTCTCAACACTTCGCTCCGTTCGATCCAGATCGGGTGCTCGACATAGGATGGTTTTCCGTCGATCATCGAGAAGTGTCTGAGGAGATTCCAGATTCCGTTCTCGATGTAGTCGATCCACTCTTCGTCCATGCTGCCCAGGCCGCCGGACTCGACGGTGATCGCCGGCTTGCCTCGCGTTGCAGCGGTGTTGGAGCAGTAGACGGACTGTCCGGGGTCGCGGGGGCGCTCGTCATCGATCACGATATGATCAAAGCCGAAGGCGAGCGTCATTTGTTTCGAGACCTCATCCACGCTTGGATTGTCGATCTTCATCCAGTACGAGTAAGGCCTGAGCGATTCGTTTCCGTCGCCGCAATGAAGGTCGACAAGGTAGTCACACTGCTCGATGATGTTTTTGGTGATGACGTGGGCAATTCGTTCGGTGACGGTTCCATCCGGTTTGCCAGGATAGACTCGATTCAGATTCTTCCAATCCCAGGGATTGTAATAAACCGTTCGTCTCATATAGGAGGGCATGTTGGAGACGTGAACGATGATGACCGTCCCCCTCAATTGTGTCGGATCGAACTTTTTCGCCAGCCGATTCAAAGCGAGGATGGGGGAATACTCGTATCCGTGCGTGCCGGCGACGAGCGCCAGAACCGGGCCCGGCCTCGTCCCGCGAACGATCGTCACCGGAATGTGCGTTGCGGAATCAACACCTGCGGGGACCGGGATGAAACCTGAGGTTCGGGTTCCAGCCTTGGCCTGAATTCCCCCGATGGAAAGTGCCTTCGGTTCTTGCGCAACAGCGTAGTGCAGGAAAAAGGGAATCGACAGGACGAGTAGCATCATTCGTCTTCTCAAGACAGTCCTTTCAACAAAAGGCGGGAGGTTTGATCCTCGCTCGTGTCGAGCAAGAGGCGTTGTCATTGCTCAGAACATCCCCGGGTGTTTTCCCGTCCCGAAGGTTGTGAGATACAGAATTGCGAGAAGGAAGAGAAACTGAACGAGATAAAAGGTCGACATCTGCCTGTTGTAGCCGGTGATCTGCTCCTCCGCGTTGTCCGGGGCCGTCTTTTCTACGACTGCTTTGACGAGCATCATGCGTTTCTTGCCGAGGGCGGGACCGAGAAACGTTCCGTTGACGAGCATGATGGCGAAGACGATTATCTTGGCCACGAGCCACCCGAATGTGTACCAAGGATCGGGGGATTCCATGTATAGATTGTGGATGTTGCCGATGCCCGTCACCAGCAGAATGGCTGCCGGGATGGGGGAGAGCATCCCGAGTTTTCTCATGATTCCGCCGAGGTACATCCGAATAGCCGGATCTTTTTCCGATGCGAATCTTCTGTTCAAAACAAATCCGCTGAACATGAGTCCCGAGAGAAGACTGAATCCGATGAGATGAGTGAGAAAGTTGAAAGATCCGTTCATACCGAGTACCCCGAGTTGTGTTTGTGGTGTGAGCGAGAAGGCTTGCCGGATTGTTGGGAAGTGGTTTCCAAAGGCAGGCCTAAGATAAGGAATTGAAACTTAAAAACAGAGAGTCCAAAGAGAAGATGAGAAAGGACAAGAAAAGGGAGGGGGAAAGAGACCTTGAAGGGATTCAAATCACCGAGGTTGCGGTTTTGTTTGGATTTCTGGACTTCACATTGAGTTTGCCGAAACTATCGCCCTTCTCTCGGGGAGATCTTGCCTGTCCTGATCTAGCCTGAATTATCTTTTTTCTGGATGGTTTCTATCGGCGAGCGGCTGGATAGGGGATTTTGATGAANNAGAGATATCCTCGTCGAGGTCATCCCAATGAATGCCGACCCCCTTGCCGATGAGACGCCAATTCTTTCTTTGGGCCTCATTCGCGTTGCGTAAACGAAGTAACCATTCGAGCGGAACCGACACCTCTCTTCCATTCGCGAGTATCACTCGGATTGAATCACCTGTGATAGAAACTTCGCTGGCTTTCGGCTCAACCTTCACTGTCAAAGTACTCATTCCATTAACTCGGAGGATTTCTGGCACACGAGAATATACAATATCTGAGACAAGTAAGAAAGTCTCATTTCAGAACCGCCCAACGGATAGCAGTTGAGCGGTCGCAAAGTCCGCGGTCCGGGGCGGTTCCGCGCGATAGATCAGTCAACCATTCTTGAACGCTCGCTCAAGGAGCGAGATATCAAGCTTCTTCATTTGGAGCATTGCCGCGACGGCTCGTTGCGACGCAGCGGTATCCGCGTCGGATAACATCGCCATCAACGAACGGGGAACGATCTGTCACGACACCCCGAATTTATCCTTCAGCCACCCGCACTGCACTCCTTCTCCGCCTGCTGTGAGTTTCTCCCAGAGATCATCCACCTCCTCTTGCATCTCACAGATTACATAGAAGGAAATAGCCGGCGAAAAAGTAAACTGCGGCCCGCCGTTGAGCGCCAGGAATTCCTCTCCGTCAAGAACAAATCGGACGGTCATGACCGATCCTTCCGGCTGGTGAGACCCTTCCAGGTACCGCGTCGTGTCGATGATCCTCGAGTTCTTGAAGATGGAGGTATAGAAATTGGCTGCCTCCTCGGCTTTGCCATCGAACCAAAGGCATGGTCCAATCTTCTGCATGTGGGTCTTCTCTTGATGAGCGGTGTGGGGGGATCAATCAAATGTCCGACAGTGCTCGCTCCCATATACACAAATTACGTAATAGACACAAGATTACTAAATGGGGGTGGCACTAGAAGATTGGGAGCTTGCCAAACAACGGCAACCTTTGAAGAAAGTCGCACCATTGGAGTAGAGCTATGATACCGAGAATTACTGAAGCACGCTATATAGACGGCTATACTATTTGGCTGCGCTTCAACAATGGTGACGAGGGCAAAGTTGATCTCAAAGATGAACCTTGGGTTCCGGTCTTCGAACCACCGAAAGATCTTAACCGCTTTCGTCAATTCAGCGTTCATCCCGAACTGCACACCATCGTTTGGGACAACGGCGCTGAC
>DMMN01000042.1 GCA_003453835.1 Bacteroidota bacterium
CTTGGGCCTCCGGCTGTGTGCCATGGTGGTAGACGTTTTTTGTTCTCTTCCGCTGGGCAGTTACCTTTGGATAAACGAGCATTGAAAAAAACCAACCGCCTCATCAACGAGAAGAGCCCCTATCTTCTCCAGCACGCTTTCAATCCCGTCGATTGGTTCCCGTGGGGATTCGAAGCGTTTGAAAAGGCGCACACAGAGAACAAGCCGATCTTCCTCTCCATCGGCTATTCGACATGCTATTGGTGTCACGTGATGGAGCGCGAGGTGTTCGAGAACGAGTCGCTCGCCGCGCTGATGAACGACTACTTCGTGTCCGTGAAAGTTGACCGCGAGGAACGCCCCGACGTCGATCGCGTTTACATGGCGGCGCTTCAGGCGATGATCGGGAGCGGCGGCTGGCCGATGTCGATGTTCCTCACCCCCGGGCTCAAACCGTTTTTCGGCGCCACGTACATCCCTCCGGTCTCGACAGGCGGTCGGTCCGGCTTCGGCGAGATCATGCAACGTATCCACGATGTCTGGACAAACGATCGGGCGCAAGTCGACCAGGTGAGCCAACGGCTCGGCGATCTCCTGACGCACATCGCACATCCCGACACGACAGCTCTCGAGGCAGACATCCGGACACTCGATCACGCGTTTGAAGCGTTTGCGAACAATTACGATAAGACCCATGCCGGATTTGGAAGCGCGCCGAAGTTTCCGCGCCCCGTCGTCTACACTTTCCTCTTGCGTTACTATGCACGCTCGGGCAAGCGGCAGGCGCTGGAGATGACAGTCGAGACTCTCCGCCGGATTGCCGCAAGCGGCATGCATGATCACATCGGCGGGGGCTTCCATCGGTACGCCACGGATGAGCGATGGCATGTCCCACACTTTGAAAAGATGCTGTACGACCAGGCCCAACTTGCCATCTCGTACCTGGAGGTTTATCAATTAACACGAGAGGAGTTCTTCGCAGAGGTTGCGCGCGACGTTCTGGATTATGTGCTTCGAGTGATGACACACCCCGACGGCGGATTCTACTCAGCCGAAGATGCCGAGAGCTTGCCCGGTGTTGATTCGTCGCCGCAGGTCGAGAACACGCCGCTGAAAAAGGAGGAAGGGGCTTTCTACGTCTGGACCAAGGATGAGATCGATCGGATTTTGACGCCTGACGAGGTGAGGATCTTCAACGATCGGTTTGGAATGGGAGAGAACGGAAACGTTCTGGCCGATCCGCACGGGGTCTTTCGCGGCAAGAATATTCTCCACATTGCAGAACGACGTCCGGACAGTTCGACAGATGAAAGCAATGCCATCTTCACCAGGGCGAAGCAGAAGGTCTTCGAGGCCCGGGAGCGTCGCACCAAGCCACACCTCGACGACAAGGTTTTGGTTTCGTGGAATGCCTTGATGATCTTGGCGTTCAGTCGAGCATATCAGGTCCTCGGGGAAAAGAGGTACCTTGAGGCTGCAATGAGGGCGACTCGATTTGTTCTGGACAAGCTTGCCGATTGTGGATCGGGGCAGCTCCTCCGCCGTTACCGCGACGGCGAGTCACGCTTCGAGGCGCATCTTGAAGACTACGCACTCCTTGTTCAAGCCCTCCTCGATCTCTATGAAGCGTCGTTCGATATCGAATGGCTCAAAGCAGCATCGACATTTGCGAAGCGACAGAACGAGCTTTTCTTCGATCGGAAAGATGGCGGCTTCTTCGACGTTTCCGGGAACGATCCGACCATTCTTGTCCGCACAAAAGAGTGGTATGACGGGGCCGAGCCGACCGGCAACTCGATTGCCATCCTCAATCTCTTGCGGCTTTCACAGATGATCAATAGCGTCGAGTATGAAGCGATGGCGAGAAAATCACTCGCTTACTTTGGTCAGCGACTGCACGAGTCACCGCAGGCAACGCCGCAATTCCTCGTGGCGCTCGATTTCAGTCTTTCGAAACCGAAACAGATCATCATTGCGGGGGCGGCAGAAGATCCTGGAACAGCCGCGTTGCTCCGCGAGGTGCACTCCCGATTCATTCCGAACAAGGTCCTTCTTCTTGCCGATGGTGCCGGAGGCCAGGAATTTCTCTCGGCATCGATTCCGTTCCTTGCGACAATCCAAATGAGCGATGGGAAGCCGACCGCGTACGTGTGCGAGAACTACGCGTGTCGCCTCCCGACGAGCGATCCAGATCAGCTTTCTGAGTTGCTCAAGTTGACCGCCGTGTGAGACGAGAATCCCGATATCTCGCGATGGATGCGCAGGAAGATATCCGCGNNAACGTGGGGCGTTGGATGCGCAGGGGGATATCGGGATTCTCAACCTGCGCAATGATGAATGATCAATTGGTTTACGTACTTCTACATTCTACACAGAAAGGAATCTCATCCCCATGATCCACATTCGCATCATCGAATCCCTCTTCGTGCTTCTCCTCGCCACCAGTCTCGCATCTGCTCAATGCTCGGACGCCGGCGTCTGTTCTGTCGGCAAGAAGCCGACGACCCACCGGCATCAGATAGGAGCCAGCTACGCCTACGGAAAGGGAAAACCGGCCGACGGGCTCGCCATACACGCGGCAGCTCTTGAGGTATCTCTGAACTTCTCACGAGAATCCCAGCTCTTCCTTTCGCTCCCCTGGTCGTCGCAATCGGGCCCTCTGGGATCGACGAGCGGCATTGGGGATCTCACACTCGTTTGGAGCCAGTCGGTGTTCAATGAGGATTCGCATCAGCTCAACATTCAAATCGGCGGAAAGCTCGCAACAGCCGGCGTGAATAAGGGGAACCTCCCGCAAGCTTATCAAAGTGGACTCGGGACGAATGATTTGCTTTTTGGTCTCACCTACGCCATCGACAATTGGAGCACGACGATTGGATATCAGCTTTCACGAGGAAGGAGCGAAAACAAGATCGACCGCTTGATGCGCGGGGATGATGCTCTGTTGCGCGTCGGGTATGGGACGGTTCTTGGAGAGACGAAACTCTCCACCGACATCCTCGCAATCAAACGTTTGAAAGAATCGAGCGTATTGGATCGTGCAAAACCCGGGAGTGACGCATTTGTCGATCTTCCGGGGAGCGATCAGTTTCAGATCAACCTGCTCGGAAGAGCGGTTATCCCTCTCCAAACGGATTACTCACTCAATCTTCTTGCGGCGCTTCCTCTGCTCAATCGCAAGGTCAATGTGGACGGCTTGACCCGCAGCATAACGCTGTCTGCCGGACTAGTCCTGGCGATGTAGATCATGCACCTTGTAAGAAACCCGATATCTCGCATTGGATCCGGAGGGAGATATCGGGTTTCTCAACGATCGACTTCGCTTAGACTCACATTGCTCGCTCTTTCTTGCCGCGCATCAGGCGTTTGTGTATATTGGTGCCGCACGAGCGCCAACATAAACCAACTGAGATCGCATCCTCCTTGCCCGACAACATTCTCCTGATTGTCTTCGGAACGCTCTCGATCCTCTCCCTCGCCTTCGGTGGACTGTGCCTCTTTCTCGCCGTCCAGAACGCGAAGAAGAAAGACGCCGAGGTGAGGATGGCGCTCTGGTCGATCGGTGCGCTTGCCGGACTCGTTTTCGCCGGGATGTCATGGGCATACTTTCTCATTCCGATCATTGTGAATCGTCTCTTCAAACACTAGAGAGCCGGTCGAAAAGTGTCGCCACAAAGTCACAAAGACACCAAGGTGTGAGAACTTCACTTTT
>DMMN01000048.1 GCA_003453835.1 Bacteroidota bacterium
CGCTTTCAGGTAGGACTTGTAGAAAGCCTGCAGTTCGCTGTCGGCGTTCTGGAATTCCAGGACATGCTTTTTGCAGCCGCGGCGCGAGCAGATCTGCACCTGGCCGCCGGCCTTCAGTTCAAAAGCTATCATCTGGGAGGAGCAGGCGTCGCACTTGCGGGTGCTCTTCAGGTCGACCTTGCAGTGAGGGCAGCGGAAACCGGCCACTTTGCCCGCGGGCATGTTGAGCTCGGTCTCGACTTTATAGCTGCCGTAAAGGGAGCTGAGGTAGAGGGGGGCGTGCTTGCCGGCGTAGGTCAGGTTGACCTCGATGGACGGAACGCCGTCGAGTTTCTTGGCCGAGTTCATCAGCGCCTTGCCGCAATGGGGACATTTTACCTGAACGCTTACCATAGGTGCCTCCAGAAAACCAGGTTCCGTCCCGGGTCTTGCCCGGGGTCTTGATAATATATCAAATTATGCCTTACTCGTAACGGAGGGCCTCTATAGGCGAAAGCAGGGACGCTTTCTTGGCCGGCCAGAAGCCGAACACTATGCCCACGCCGGCCGAGAAGCCGAAGGCCAGGGCCACCGAGAAAGGCGAGATATAGACGGCCCAGCCCGAGATCTTGGAGAGCAGCAGCGAACTGCCCGCGCCGATCAGGATGCCGATAACGCCGCCCACCACGGAAACGATGACCGCCTCGATGAGGAACTGCAGCAGCACCGCGCGACTGGTAGCGCCTATGGCCTTGCGCAGGCCGATCTCCTTGGTGCGCTCGCTGACGCTGACGAGCATGATGTTCATGATCCCGATGCCGCCGACGAACAACGAAAGGCCCGTGATGAAGAGCCCGACTCCTGCAATGACGACGCCGATCGTGTTAAACGTTTGGATGATAATCTCTTGCTGATTGATTGCGAAATCATCCTGCTGCTTCGGCTTAAGGCCTCTCGCTTTCCTCAGAATTCCCCGAACCTCTTCCTTCGCATCATCTACTTGCTGGAGACTTGCAGCCTTGACGAAAACGGAAATCCCGCCGCGGCCCGACATGAACTCCTTGAAGAACCTGTTGATGGGCACATACACACGGTTGTCAAGGCTCTCCATTCCCAGGAAGCTTCCTTGCTTGTCAAAGACACCGACAACTCTGTACGCGTAGTTCCCTACCTTCACGACTTTCCCAATCGGATTTTCGTTGGGGAAGAGATTCACGGCGACTTCAGAGCCGAGAGCGCAAACCGGTCGACCACCGTCGGCCTCCGCCGGAGTAAGAAACCTACCAAAAGCGATGGTCGCTCCCGAGGTCTCGGTGAAGTCGGCGTCCGTTCCCATGATCACCACGCTCTCAACGACCTTCCGCTCGTACTTTACGTTTCGTCTTGTTGCCGTCACCGGAGAGACCGACTTGGCGAGGGTGGCCTGTCTCTCGATAACCTTGGCATGCTGGATTCGAATATCCTTTCGATTCCGGATTGTCCACCAATCATGCCCTCCTCCCCATGGCCATTTCTGCACATAGAGGACGTCCGCGCCGATCGCCGCGATGCTCTTGTTGAATGCACGGTCGAGCCCTTCAATCGCCGTCCCCATCAGGGTAACGGACACGATACCGATCACAATGCCGAGCGTCGTCAGCACCGAGCGCATCTTGTTCGCCCGAATCGCCTGGAACGCAATCAGCATGCCCTCTTTGAACTCGGAGAAGTAGTATCTCATACTATGCCATAACCGTGCTGGGAATCGTTACAACCTTTCGCTTCTTGTTCGGCTCATCGCGTTCCACTTTGCCGTCGCGAATACGAACGATCCGGTGAGCGTGCGCAGCAATGTCTTCCTCGTGGGTCACAAGAATAATCGTGTTCCCTTCCCGATGGAGAATATCGAAGAGCCCCATAATCTCCTCCCCCGTCTTGCTGTCCAGGTTCCCTGTCGGCTCGTCTGCGAGGAGGATGGAAGGATGCGTCACCAGAGCACGGGCAATCGCAACACGCTGACGCTGCCCGCCCGACAGCTCGTTCGGCTTGTGATGTGCGCGGTCCGTCAATCCAACCCGTTCAATTGATTCCCTTGCAAGTCTCTTGCGCTCCGCGGAGGCCACACCACCATAGATCAGCGGCAGTTCCACGTTGTGAAGAACGTCTGAGCGGGCGAGCAAGTTAAAGGTCTGGAACACAAATCCGATCTCCTTGTTCCGGATCTTGGCGAGCTGATTGTCGTTCATCTCGCTCACGTTGATGCCGTTCAGCTCGTAGAGTCCGGACGTCGGAGTGTCCAGGCATCCGATGATGTTCATCAGCGTCGACTTCCCCGATCCGGAAGGACCCATGATGGCCACGTACTGGTTCCTCTGCAACTCCAGGTGCAATCCTTGAAGAGCGTGCACATCTTCCTCGCCCATGTGGTACGTTTTGCTGATGCTGTCGAGCTTGATCATGGTGGACATACTGAATCCCCTCGCTAGTTGTTCAACTCGTTGATTTTCTTCTCCAGATTCTTTCGTTGATTGTCACTCAGATCTCTCGCCAAGAGCCGTTGGTATGTCTCGCGAGCCTCCTTCTTCTGTCCCTTCATCTCATACGCCTGGGCCAGCAAGGAGATCGCCGGAGCGAATTCTTTGTCCAGTCCAAAGGCCTTATTCAGGAGAGCGATTGCCTGATCCGGATCTTTTTTCAGAATGCATGCCTGCGCAAGCCGGGAAAACGAATCGGCAGTGTCGGGCTTCAACTCCACATACTTCTTCATCGCGGCAACCGCATCGTCTGCACGCTCCGTCCGGAGATAGAAGTTGCCGGCCCCCCTCCACGCCCTCCATTCTTTCGGCTTGTTGACAAGAAGGGCCTTGTATTCTTTTTCGGCTTCAGCGGTCTTCTTTTCCGACAAGAACAGCTCGGCTTTGAAGGAGCGTCCGCGGACCTCATCCAATCCTATGATGATCTCCGCTTCCTTCCACGCCCTCTCCGTGTCGCCACCCATGATGCCGGGCGCGCGATGAAAATATTGAGCCAGCCCGATATGAGCTTCCAAGTGCTTCGGGTTTAGCTGGGTCGCTCTCTCAAAGGCCTTTCTGATCTTTGGAGCAAGGAGCGCCTGTCGGAAAACACCGGCCGACTGTGCTTCGGTTCCGTAGGCTGCACCGAGACCGTATTGATAGTCGGCGTTGTCGGGGCTGAGATCGACGGCCTCTTCCATGTGCTCAACGGCTTTGTCCACGTCCCTGAGCCGTGGGTTCAGGTGGATCATTCCCAGCCGGTAATGCGCCTCGGGGTTCTTGCCGTCTTTCTCGAGAAGTACCTCGAAGACTTTTTTCGCCTCCGAAAGGCTTCCTTTCCGATACAGCGTCAATCCCTCTTCGAGAGTCTGGGCCGAGAGAAGCCAGGGGAGAGCAATCAGAACAAGCACCGGTTTGCCGACTCGGAAGTTCATGCGCTATTTACTCTCCGCGACAGTTCCGCCCGTTCGCTTCCCTATTTTGTTATCGACCTTGACTTTGGAGTCGACTTCAAGCTCACGATTGATCGCCTTAAACGGTCCAGACACCACTTCCGCCCCTTCGAGATTTTCACCTGATACTTCGACGTACGAATCGTCGCTCAAACCGCGTTTGACCACCGCCGTCTTGGCCACACCGTCTCGAACTACGAAGATGACTTCGTCGAGCTTCTCTTCCTCTTTCTTTTGCTTCTTGCTGGTTTCGAGCTTTAGCTCGCCCTCTTGAGGTTCCTCAGGTTTCTTCTCCTGATCCTTCGGCATACGGACTGTCACGGATTGAATGGGGACTGCAAAGACATTGCGATGGGTCTCGGTTTCGATATCCGCGGTCATGGACATGCCTGGTCGGAAGTGAATACCTTCCGGCGTGTGAACGAGGATTCGAACTTCAAAATTGACGACTTCATCCTGGGTTCCAAGGCCGCGTGACTTTGCCGTGTTGGCGATCTGCGAGACGGTCCCGATGAACTTGCGCTCGGGATACGAATCCACTTCGATTTGCGCCGAGTCGCCGAGGCTGACCATCACGACATCGTTTTCCCCCACGTCGACGCGTGCCTCCATGCGGGACAAGTCCGCCACTGTCATGATCTCCGTTCCCTGCGTAAACGTGCTTCCGCTGACCCGTTCGCCAAGCTCCGACCTGAGCTGGCTGACGACACCGTCCATGGGTGCGTAGATGGTGGTCTTTGCCAGCGTCTCCTTCGATTGTCTCAGGGAGGCGTGCGATTGGGCCGCGAGGGCGCGCGCACTCTGGAGCGATGCGCGGGAGATATCCATCTCCGCCTCCGAGATTAACTTCTTAGAATAGAGCTCCGAGACCCGCCGGAACTCGGCCTCTGCCTTGGCGAGATTCCCCTCCTGCATCGACACGCTTGCTTCGTTCTGCTCGACCTGAGCGCGATATTGGTCTTGTTTGATGCGCACGAGCAACTGGCCTTTCCTCACGCGTTGCCCTTCCCGCACCGGCAGCTCGATGATCTCGCCGCTCACCTCGGCGTTGATCTTC
>DMMN01000081.1 GCA_003453835.1 Bacteroidota bacterium
TATTGGGGGAATGTGAATCCTGTCGGGCCCCGTGGTGTGTACGACGAAGCTAAGAGGTTTGCGGAAGCAATGACGATGGCCTACAAGCGCTACCACAACCTCGAAACCCGAATCGTCCGCATCTTCAATACTTACGGCGAGCGAATGCGAATTGACGACGGGCGTGCGATCCCCGCGTTTATGTCCCAAGCCCTTCGCGGTGAAGACGTGACCGTATTCGGCGACGGAAGCCAGACTCGCAGCGTGTGTTATGTTTCTGATCTTGTCGATGGGATCTTTCGGTTAATGATGTCAGGGTATGACGAGCCAATGAACATCGGAAATCCGGATGAAATCACGATGCTTGAACTGGCGAAAGAAATCATCGACATCACACGAGGCAAGAGCAGGATCATCTTCAAGCCCATCCCTGTGGACGACCCAAAGGTCCGCCAGCCTGATATCTCGAAAGCAAGGGAGGTTCTCGGCTGGGGGCCGCAAATCGGTCGCAAGGAAGGTCTGAAAAAAACGATGGACTATTTTGCCCAGAAGCTGGGGGTACTCAACCTTCTTTCATAGTACGAATCGTCCCTACATTCCCTACGCCCTCCTCCGAGTCCCAAAGCCCCTGTTTGTAAGGGCTTTTCTCTTTTTGATCTCTCCCAATCCCAGCCGTTTTATTGGCCTACCCTCCTCGATTGTTTCGCAATCAAGGCCATAGTCGTTAAGATGCTTGTATTTTCGTTGGAATATACACATATTTGCACCCATCCAATGGGCCAGCAGATACTGAACTCTACTCCCCTCGTTGACGATAATCCTTACCGCGACCTCGACGTTTTGAACCGACGCCGGCCTGCGCCGGGCTACCAATCGAAGTTCCCGAGTCGAGATGTTATCGGTGTTCCCGTTCACGTCGTCACCGGGAGGTCGCTCTCCGAAGCGCTTGTTGTTCTTCTTCGCAGTGGGGCGCGAGGATGGATCAGTTATGTAAATGTTCACGCCGCCAATCTGGCACACTGTCTTCCGTGGTTCAAGAGATTTCTCCGCGAATCTATGATCAACTACGCTGACGGGGAGGGCGTTCGATTTGGCGCGCTGATGCTTGGCTCTCCGCTGCCCGAACGCATTGTCATGACCGATTGGCTNNACGTGTGTAATCTCGCTCAGGAGCATCGGTTCAGAGTCTTCTTTCTCGGGACCAAGGAGGTGATCATAGAGCGCGCGGTGGCCCGATTGCAGGATCTCTATTCACACCTATCCGTTGCCGGCTATCATCACGGATTCTTCGACGACGACGAGGCGGTCGTGTCAATCATCAATCATTCCTACGCCGATATACTCATCATCGGTATGGGCATGCCGTTGCAGGAACGATGGATTCTGGAGAATCATCAACAACTGGATGTTCAAGTCATTCTGAACGCTGGCTCGTGCTTTGATTTTGTCGCCGGATCCAAACGCCGCTGCCCGCGATGGATGGCGGACCATGGCATGGAATGGGTCTTCCGGTTATTTCAGGAGCCGCGCCGGTTGTGGAAACGATATCTCATCGGCATTCCGCTGTTTGTGTTTCGCGTTCTGCGGCAACGAATGGGCAAGGTCTCGAGAGATGATGGAGAGAGTGGATGATCTGGAAATCCATGCTGAGGAACTTTTCAGCTCTTCTTACGGGCGAGATCATCTCGAAGATTCTTGGTTTTTCAACTATGGTCTACCTTGCGCGCGTCATCTCTGTCGAATCGTACGGAAAACTCGGCTTCGTGATGGCCGTGTACTCCTACTTCGCGCAACTCGCCAATCCGGGTTTCGATACGGTCGGCATCCGCGAAGTCGCTCGCAGCACCCTGCCGCTCTCCACCCTCATCAATTCTCTTTTTTCACTTCGACTTCTCTTCTCTGCCGGCGCGTTTCTTCTCCTCCTGCTCTTTAGTGTTCTTGCCGGCCTTGATGGGGAAACACAGACTCTCCTTCTCATTCAGGGATTGGCGCTTCTCGCCGTGTCGTTTCAGCTCAACTACGTATTCCGCGGCAAAGAACAGATGATTCAGGTTGCCTTGAGTCGAATCGTGCAGAGCGTGAGTTATCTGGTGCTGATCGTCCTTTTTGTCCGGGGAGATCGAGAGCTTCTCCTTGTCCCCGGAATGTTGCTGATCTCAACGCTCTTGGGTCTCTTGCCTCTTTACGTTCTATTCAGAAAAGGCGGAGGTGGTTTTCGACTCACGTTCTCGGCGGAAACCCAACGGCGACTACTGAGCGCGGCACTTCCGCTCGGATTGTCGGGACTGATGATCCAGGTGTACTACAATCTCGATTCTGTTCTGCTCGGATTCCTGAAAGGAGCGCGAGAGGTCGGTCTGTACACAGCATCCTACAAGATCGTCCTTCTCCTCACGATTGTTCCCAACCTGCTCCTGAGTTCGTTTCTGCCGGCACTTTCAAGACAGGATGAGGGACAACATCCTGCGCTCAGGGAGTATGTCCGGACGATGATCATTCTTGGCATTCCTGTTGGTTTCGTTGGATACTTTGCCGCTGAAGCCATATTGACCACAATGTTTGGGAGTTCCTACGCCGGTGCGGCAACCGCGCTCCAGATTCTCTTGTTCAATGTGTCGTTCGTGTTTGTCTCAATGGCTTTCGCGAATCCATTAATCGCCTGGGATAAGAACAAGGTGTACTTAAAGGTGGTGAGCTTTGGCGCGGCAGCGAATGTCGTTCTCAACCTTATTTTGATTCCCCCGTTCGGCATCGTTGGCGCCGCGATTGCGACTCTTTGTTCTGAAGGCGTCGTTGCCATCCAGGCCTATCGGGAGCTGAGAAGGATTGTTGACTTGTCTGTTACCTACGATGCGATCCTCCTGCTCGCCTCTTCCATCGGAGCCTTCGCTCTCTCCTTTGCATCGCATGCACTGTTTGCCATGAACGATCTTGCCGCTGCGGCCATGGTCCTCACACTCTACGGAGGCATCTGGGTCTTTTTCCGGAACAGTCTTGCGGCCAAAGTCCTCAAGAGGTGGCGAGTCGGTGAAATTATTGATGTGTCATAGAATTGTGCGTCAGGATGTGTGGGAATGATCTCCAGACAAGAAGCCGTACGTAGAGTCGCACTTGTTCTTCTTGGTCTGATGATTGGAGCGGCAGCCGGAGAGATTCTGGCTCGACTCTTTGCGCCTGAGAGGCATCCTTCGAAAGGTCTCTTGCGTCCGCTTCCTGCCGATCCGATCGCGTTTGACTACATTCCCAATTCGAGAGCGGGGGACGTCGAGATCAATCCGCAAGGATTTCGAGACGATCCGTTTCCAGGAGCTAAAGATTCGACGGAAACTCGAATCGTTTGGCTGGGAGATTCGATTGTCATGGGCTTCGGCGTCCGGAAATCGTCTCGTTATACTGAACGTATGAACAAGCAGTTGGAGGAGATTACTCACAGGAGGTTTCGAACGATCAACCTCGGAGTGGAGGGATACTCGAACTATCAGGAAACGCTCGTTCTCGATCGTACGGGGGATAGATTGAATCCGGATCTGGTGGCTCTGGGCTTTTGCTGGAACGATATTCTTCGCTATGAACACTTTGTTGACACTTTAGGACACAGCAAATTTCTCCTTGAACTGGGTCGCCAAGAATACACCGATCAGCCTTCTCTTGCCCAGAAGGTTCGCTCAATGATCTATGAGCGAAGCCGGCTGGCGGCCTTGCTCCGAGACGGGGCGAAGGATCTCCTGAGACGATATGGATTTTCCAGAGCCGATACTCCTCATCCGTTGACCTTTGCAGAGTTTCTGGATTGGTATTCGGTAGCATGGCGTGGCCCAGATTACGATTCTCTGAAAGCGCAAATACGTGGGATGAAGAAACGGGCGACGGAGTTTCATGCACGCTTTGCCCTTGTCTTGTTTCCGGTGAGCATACAAGTGGAAGATGAAGGCGAATGGGAAACGCATCTCAAGGCGATAGAGCAGTCGCAAGATTCTCTTCTTCGGTTTTGCCAAACAGAGGGTATTGTCAGTTTTGACCTGCGTCCCCTCCTTAG
>DMMN01000140.1 GCA_003453835.1 Bacteroidota bacterium
CTCATTCGTGAACGCATCCTCTTCGATAATCTTACTCCGCTCTATCCAACGGGTCGGCTGAAGCTTGAGACCATCCCGGGGGAATACTCCATGCGCATCATGGATCTCCTGGCCCCCGTTGGCAAGGGACAGCGCGGGATGATCGTCTCGCCGCCCAAAGCCGGTAAGACGATTCTCCTCCAGAAAATGGCCAATAGTATCGTTCGCAATCACCCCGAGGTGAAGCTGATCGTTCTGCTCATCGATGAGCGCCCGGAGGAAGTTACAGATATGGAGCGCTCCGTAAGCGCCGAAGTTGTCAGTTCCACGTTTGATGAGCCTCCCGAGCGTCACGTTCAGGTATCGGACATGGTACTCGAAAAGGCGAAGCGCCTCGTCGNNATCCTGCTCGACTCGATCACGCGCCTGGCGCGTGCCTATAACACGGTGGTGCCGGCCTCGGGCAAGGTGCTCACCGGCGGCGTGGATGCGAACGCCCTCCATCGCCCAAAGCGATTCTTTGGGGCAGCTCGTAACATTGAAGAAGGCGGTAGCCTGACGATCATTGCCACGGCACTCGTTGAAACCGGCAGCAGGATGGACGAGGTGATTTTCGAAGAGTTCAAAGGGACAGGGAATATGGAAATCGTCCTCGACCGGAAGCTCAGTGATCGTCGGGTCTTCCCCGCAATCGACGTCAATCGGTCCGGAACACGAAAGGAAGAAATGCTCCAGGAGCCCGAAGAATTGAATCGCGTATGGATCCTGCGAAAGCTCACCAGCGAGCTGACCCCCGTCGAAGCGATGGAGTTCATTCTGGAGAAGATGAGGGGGACGAGATCGAACAAAGAGTATTTGAAATCTATGAGTAGCTAACAGGAAGCATCTCCGCGTTCTGCCGTTACCGCACCGGTCTCACAACGGGTTGTTTCCGTTCCTATGAATCCCCATTGGTAAACCCTTCCGAAGACTATGAACAACGCAGTGATTGTCAGTGCCTGCCGAACTCCCATCGGCACGTTTATGGGAGGACTCAGCCCTCTCTCCGCTCCGAAGCTCGGCGCAATCGCGATCGAAGAAGCCATCCGCCGGGCCGGGATCCAAAAAACCGACGTGCAGGAAGTCATTCTTGGAAACGTCCTTGTCGCCGGCGAAGGACAAGCCCCCGCGCGGCAAGCCGCGCTCTTTGCCGGGCTCCCCGTTTCCGTTGAATGCATGACGATCAACAAGGTCTGCGGCTCAGGCCTCAAGGCCGTGATGCTTGCAACCCAGGCAATACGATTGGGTGATGCAGACGTGATCGTCGCGGGTGGAATGGAGAGCATGTCGAATACTCCCTACCTCCTGGAAAAGGGGCGGGAAGGGTACCGCCTCGGACACGGGAAGGTCCTCGACTCGATGATCAGGGACGGTCTGTGGGATGTCTACAATGATTTCCATATGGGGAACGCGGCGGAAATCTGTGCCAAGGAATGCAACATTCCCCGTGACGCACAAGATGAATTCGCCGTGCTAAGCTACACACGCGCTCAGCGTGCGTGGGAAGAAGGGAGATTCAAGGAGGAGGTTTTCCCGGTGACGATCCCCGGCAGGCAGGGCGACACGATCATTGACAAAGACGAAGAGCCCTTCAAGGCGAACTTTGAAAAGATGAAGAAGCTCAAGCCGGCATTCCAGCAAGACGGGACGGTGACGGCGGCAAACGCCTCCAAGATCAATGACGGTGCAGCGGCCGTCATCGTGATGTCGGAAGCGAGGGCAGCTGCCTCAGGGTTGAAACCGATCGCGCGCATCATCGAGTACGCCTCAGCCGCAAAAAAACCGGAGTGGTTTACCACTGCCCCCGTGGACGCCATCACCAAAGTCCTTTCGAAGTCGAATCTGAAGAAGGAAGAGATTGACCTCTTTGAAATCAACGAGGCATTCGCGGTGGTGGCCCTGGCTGTGAATAAGAGTCTCGGTCTCGACCTCAACTTGGTAAACGTCAACGGAGGAGCAGTCGCATTGGGCCACCCGATAGGCGCGAGCGGCTCACGCATTCTTGTTACGTTGTTGCACGCATTAAAGCAAAACAACAAGAAGCGCGGCTTGGCGGCAATCTGCATTGGAGGTGGCGAAGCGAGCGCGATGATCGTGGAGATGGGAAGCTGAAGCGTCCCTTCGTTCGGCTCTCGTTGTTCAGAGTGACGCTCGAGCCTTCGTTCGCCAAGCTGTCTGACACATGTTCAACGCTTTAACATCCAATCAACAAATCCACACACGAACAACACAAGTGCAAAAGCCATGTCATCCGAACAGATCAGAACCGTTACGGTCGTGGGTTCGGGAACGATGGGAAATGGCATTGCCCACGTCTTTGCGCAATTCGGCTTCTCAGTCATCCTCAATGACATCAAGCAGGAATATGCCGACCGTGGGCTAAAGACCATCACGTCGAACCTCGACCGACAAATTAAAAAGGGAGCCATCAACGAGGACCAAAAGTCCGCAACCCTCGGAAGAATCAAAGCGATGGTCGATCTTCAGGAAGCCTGCAAAGACGCCCACATCGTCATCGAAGCGGCAACCGAGAACGAGGCCATTAAGAAAGACCTCTTCCGCAGTTTCGACAAGTTCACTCAGCCCTCGACGATTCTTGCCTCGAATACTTCCTCCATCTCGATTACGGAGATCGCGGGCGTTACAGCGCGAGCCGACAGGGTTATCGGCATGCATTTCATGAATCCCGTCCCTGTCATGAAACTCGTAGAGGTCGTTCGCGGCTACGCGACTTCCGCTGAAACGTTTCAGACCGTGAAATCGCTTGCCGAACGCCTTGAAAAAGTACCGGTCGAGGTGAATGACTATCCCGGGTTCATTTCCAATCGCATCTTGCTCCCGATGCTCAACGAAGCGATGTACTGCGTGATGGAAGGAGTGGCAACGCCGGAGGCAATCGACACGGTGATGAAGCTCGGCATGAATCATCCG
>DMMN01000323.1 GCA_003453835.1 Bacteroidota bacterium
CCTCCGGGCTCGTTAAGTTTCGAAATTTTCGGACAGGTAGCTCAGTTGGTAGAGCAATGGACTGAAAATCCATGTGTCGGCGGTTCGATTCCGTCCCTGTCCACACGAATGGCGCGACCGATTCAGTCCCGCCATTCTTTCTTTTTGGGGGTGATGCCGTGGGTCGTCTAAAAAGTACGTCGAGCAGGTTGCTCGACCCACGAGATGTCGCGAGGAAAGGCCGGATGAGGAAACCGGAGGTTCATGATTCACCAATTTCCAACTTTTTGGACGATCGCTTACCTTCCCCTCCCTCCAAATCCCAAACCCGGCAGCGTATGCCCCGCTTTGGCGAATTTCCCTCCAATTCGCAGGATGGTTTTGGGAATACAACCGTCAGATCCGCAACTCATTCTCAACTCCTCGACTCCCATCTGCGAGAATCACCCTCCAACCGCTTTTCTACTTGGCGTCCATCTGAGGAATTGGCGGGCTACCAATGATGATCCTTGGCGCTGTTGACTCTGATGAGAGTTCAAGATATATTCGCTCACACATCACACTCACAGCAGTGCCTTTCCCCCTCTGCATACCGGTATAGATTCCAAACTCTAAGGTGGCGATATGTCCTTAGGACAAAGAGAGACAAACCTCAAGAGTACAAGAGAGACACCGCTTAAAGCGGTCATTCCTTTCCGTGAATCTATACCGGATTAGCATCCTATCGCTGTCAGTTGACCAAGTTCTTCGGGTGAACGAGGTCGGGGGGGCAGTCAGGAATTCAGCATGGCCTTCTAAGTGCAATGAAGAACTTTGAGGACCTGCGATCTTGAGTAAATCAGACGCGCCTCGAATTACCGGTACACCGCATAGAATAGCCAGCTTCCCCAGAGTCGGCGCGTGCCTCTGAAATCCAATGACCGCTAAAGAATTCATGAACCGGGTTGCCAAAGGAAAAGATGACTTCCTGCAAGAATTCCTGGACATTCTGCACGAACATTCGATTTCCTATTGTGCGATTGGTGGGCTCGCCGTAAACGCGTATGTTGAGCCGGTTGTGAGTCTCGACCTCGACATCGTCATTCTGGCTGATCATCTACCTAAACTGCTTCCACCGCTGAGGACCAAGTATGGGGTGGCTGAGTTCCCAAACAGCATCAACGTAGCGAGCTCTAGCTCGAATCTACGCATTCAGATACAGACGGATCCGAGATATCAACCCTTCATCCAGAGAGCTACACGAAGGGACGTCCTTGGGTATGAGATCCCTGTGGCCGCAATTGAAGACGTCCTGCAGGGGAAAATCCGAGCGGCAATTGACGAGACGCGGCGCCCCAGCAAGCGCCAGAAGGATCTCGCGGATATCTTGCGTCTCCTGGAAGCGAGAGAAGACTTGATTTCATTGGTTCCCGATTCTCTGAAGGCTAAACTCTTTCCAAATGGCCCGATCTAAGATGACTACTCGTGGAGATGGATCTAGAATGACAGTTGGCACTATCCTGCTCGTAGGGCTCGGATTACTTGGTTCCAATCCGCTCTTTGGGCAACAGGCGAACAGAGCAGAAGGAAGTTCCGAGTCCGGGGTCGGGAAGATTCGATGGCTAGGCGTGACTGAAGGTCTGCTCCAGGCAAAGACGAGCCACAAACGCATTCTTGTGGATGTCTACGCGAAATGGTGTGGATGGTGTAAGCAAATGGAGGAGAAGGTCTACGGCTCAAAGGAGGTTTCAGACTACATCACGCAAAAGTATGTTCCCATCAAGCTCGACGGGGAAAGTAAGGAACGTGTCTTGTTCGGGGGAAAAGAAATCAGCGAAGAGAATCTCGCCGAGTTGTTCCAAACAAAAGGGTATCCAACGACGGTGTTTCTGGACAGCGAAGGGGAGTTTCTCGTGAAGCTCGACGGTTATCTGGGAAAGGAGCTCTTCCTGAAGGTCCTCAAGTACATTGGCGAGGATGCTTTCGAACAAAAGTCGTTCGGCGAGTACGCCGGAACGTCCTTCCCGACGTCATCGGAACTGTCATCCTCAAGACGCGGAGGTGCCGACACGACAAAAGCGCAAATCGATACATCTCGGAGTCCAAGAAAGAACTAGTGCCGCTTCCATCAGGTAATCTTGTGCTCATCATATGATTTGTGTATACGGGAGCGGGCACTGTGTCGCATGGAATAAAAGATCATTTAGTTGGAACGGCACGAGCAGAACGCAATCCATAGTCACCGGAAGACCGGTGCGCAGGCCAACTATTTGGCATTCAACATCAACAATCCTAATCCACATTATCTCACACCATCTCACTCGGAGGTTTCATGAAAAAGCTCTTCATCATTTCGATCGCGGCATTTCTGGTCGCAATTATCATTGCTGGATGCGCGAGCTCGTCGCAGACCACATCCAACCGCCCCGGTTGGGTCGACAAAGGGAGCGGATTCTTTTCAGGTGACAGGGGGAAGGCGTTCTACGGCGTTGGCGCTGCCACGGGAATCCGGAATGTGCAACTACGAAGGACCACTGCGGAAACGAACGCGCGTGCCGATATTGCACGGGCTTTCAAAACCAAAGTCGCAGATCTCGTGAAGGTCTACATGCGTCACGTCTCCGGCGGTGATCCGGCCAGGTCAAGCGAGGAGCAGACCGCCCAACAGGTGACGAGGGCCTTTACCGAAATGGAGCTTGTGGGTGCACGCGTCATTGACCACTTCTTCGATCCGGCAGACCAGACGGAGTATGCGCTTGTCGTGATGGATGCCGCTGGGATGAAAGACCAGGTCGCACAAATGAAGCAGCTCAGCAAGCAAATCCAGGACGCCATTCTAAAAAATAGCGATGATGCCTTCAATGAATTGAAGGAAGAAGAAGCAAAGGGCAAACAATGAGGTTCTCGGCCGTCGCTCTGTTGTTGGCTGTGTTGATGACGGCTTGCACGTCTTCTCAGCGAAACACCCAGGGGGGAGCGATTCCTCCCTGGGTGATGCGCTTGCCTGAAGCGAAGGGAAAGCTCTACGCGATGGGGATCTCTGGGCCGACGTACTATCTCGAAGACGGCAAGACCAACGCCGCCGAGAACGCGCGGAAAGAGCTCGCAAAATCGCTCAGCACGCACGTCCAGGAACTATCGCTGATGATGCAGCGAGAAGAGGAGAAGCGCGAGGGAGAGGTTTCTCTTCTGACAGTCTCATCGTGGGCGACGGACATCGTTGTCACGAACTCCCAGATCCTCGAGGTGTGGGTGGATGAGAAAGCTTTGATGCCGGAATCGCTCCCGAGGACCATCTATGCGCTCGCCGTCATTGATCTCTCGACCGTGCAGGGAGCGGTGCAGAAACTCCGGGAGACCGTGCCGCAGAAGAAGTGAATCGGCAAGAATTCGCGGCTTGTGTTGTGCGAGGATCTCATCCTGCAACAAAAGATAGCTTTCGGGAGAAAGTATCTGGAAGCGCGGCGGGAACGTGCTTCCGCTTGAATGCGACGTCACGGAGTTGCCCAGAAGAGAATCGAGCCAGAAGTCTTTCTTCGTGATCCAAGAGTCGAAAGGCTTGCGGTGGAAGGACTGTCTCTTCGACCCGCTCTGCGAACACATCGAACGTCCTGGCTCAACGCGACTTCTCCTGGTCGCCGGCATGTTGTGCGATGCTCGATTTGTCTATAAAGCGAAGATCAATCACCATTCAAGACGAGATCGGCCAACTACTATGATCACACGAAAAGCCTTACTGCTTCTGTGTCTCCCAATGCTCCTGTCGGCGCAGACGCCGGAATGGGCAAAGAACTTTGGCAAAAGCTCCAGGCATCCGGAACTGACGTACCTGACCGGATTCGGGACAGACAAGCCGCTCAAGAACGAGGACCCGGGAAAGAGTCTGCAACGGGCGATCGACGTGGCCCGCGGGTATCTCGTCCAACGAGTACGAGTGCAAATTCAGAACACGTTTTCGTCTGCCGTCGAGGAACGGAATAGTCAGGTTTCGGCCTATGTGAAGAACGCCACGCAATCGACTTCCTCGATGGAGATCCAGGGACTCGAAACCGAAACCTTCTACGACGACGACGAAGAGGTCGCCTATGCGTTTGCCTTCGTCGCAAAGGAACGGCTTGCAAAAATCTATGGCGAGCGGGAGACTAAGCTGCGGAGGGAGATTCGCCAGCGCACGGAGGCGGCGAAAAAGTACGAGGGAAGCGGCTCTAAAACCAAGGCGCTCGATGAGTACCTGGCTTGCTACCCCCTCTTCCGCCAATTAGAGGAAGCCGAAACGATCCTGCTTGTAACTCGGTCATCAGCCGATGAGGCGTTCAAGGAACTTCTGGGGGACGCAAAGAAGGATGAGGTTTCCCTTACCCTGGTGAGGGAAGCGGTTCGAAGGCTGGTGGAGCAACCGATCAAAGGTCCCGAGGACGTTGCCTGGCACGTTGCCTACTGTATGAGAGAACAACTCGATCTTCGCGAGGCAGCGGTGATGGTTTCGCTCCTGACGTACCAGGACACCAAGATGGCCAGCCCGTTCTCGCGCCTATTCAAGCAGATGTTGGAAAGCAAGTTAAACGAAGTGGCACATTGGACGCCCGTCCATCAGCTTGAGGTCTCGCAACCACGGACGAGAAACCTGCTGAAGGAAACGGCAGAATCGTCCGGGGCAACACATGTCCTCCGCGGTGCGTACTGGGAACAAGGGGGGAACATACGGTTCCTGGTCGATCTCCTGCGCGTCTCCGACAGTAAGCAGATCGGAAGCGTCGAGACNNAAGCCGCGGGCTTGAGCCTGAAGCCGCAAAACTTCAAAGCGGCGTTTGCCGAGCAGAAAGTGTTCAACACCGATGAGGTTGTCGGTGGGGGACTGAGTCTCGAAGTCTGGACAAACAAAGGTTCCGAGGATCTGGTCTTCACGAAAGGGGAGCGGATGCAGATCTTCGTTCGTACGAACATGTCGTGCCATATCCGCTTCGTGTATCATCTGGCGAATGGCCAGAGGGCGCTGCTTCTGGCCGACCATCTGATCGACGAGTCCAAAGTAAACCTCGTCTACCAGATTCCGCAGGAGTTTGAGTGCGATGAACCGTTCGGTGCGGAGTTCCTGCAGGTCTTTGCGCGCACGGATGCATTCGATCCGATTGAGACGGAAAGGGTGGACGGATACGACATTCTGAAGGAAGACCTTCGCCAGTTCCTCGCGAAGCAGCGCGGGATGAAGAAAGTAAAGCAGGGTACGCTCCAGACCGAGACCCGCGTCGTGATGACGACGATGGAGAAGTAAGCTCGCGCGGCCTTGCGAAGGTCGCAGTGAATGCGCATCGACCTTCGCAAGGTAGCTTGATCGACTGGAGAACGATGTTATGAAATACGAACCACAAAGGTACTATCACGTCTTCAACCGCGGCCCGGAAGAGGCGCGGATATTCTTTGAGAGGCGGAACTATCTTAATTAGGGAAAAGAACAGAAGAGCAGTTNNCGTTGTCTGTCGGGACGAAGTCGAAGGGCGCGGCAAAAAGCCTGCACTCTGGGCAGTCTTCGACTTCGTTCGCCCCGACAAGAAACGTCTGGGCTCACGACGCTCAGTCTGACTCTTTGGGATAGGTAAACTCGTCGATCAGGCGGAAAGGACTGTTGTTTGCATAACACAAAACAAAGGATCGTTCTCGCTCTGATTCTCTCCATGACGGCGAGCGTGCTCGTCATCGTGGCCTATTCCCTGAACCTGTTCGAGCCGTTGGAGCTTACGACGCTCGACGTCCGATTCCGACAGTATGCCCACCTCCGGCAAGCCGATACCAACATCGTCTTTGCGACAATAGACGAGCAAAGTCTCAGCAACTTCAAACAGAGCGGGATCGTCTGGAAGTGGCCTCGTGATTTCTACGCGGCTCTTGTCCGCTATCTGCATCGGGGTGGTGCGAAGGTTGTGGTGTTCGATATTCTCTTCTCCGATCCGGACATCGACCGGATCAGCTCCGATGCAACACAGACGGATGGAGCCTTCGCCGCGGAAATGCAGAAGGCCGGCAACGTCGTGCTGGCGAGTCACTTCCAGAGCAGCGAAGACTTCCTCCTGGATGACAATCCCCTCGTCCGCCGACGAAACCAATTGCTCGTGGACGAATTTGCCGAGGGGAAGATTTTCGAGTACTCGCACGCCATCCTTCCGATCGAGATCTTCCAGAAAGGCATGGCAAGTCTCGGCGCAGCCAACTATGTGACCGATCCGGAGGATGGAGTCTGTCGCCGGTTGCCACTTCTGTTTCGATTCGAAGGTGCCGTCATTGCGCAACTCGGCCTCGCACCCTACATCCGGCTCAAAGAAGCGTCCAGCATCACGGTCGATACGAGCGCGCTGTTGATCGATGAAAACAGAATCCCGCTCGACGAAAACGGCAATTTTCTGATCACCTGGTACGGCAAAGGAGGGCCCGATGGTGCGTTCCGTTACTATTCGATCTGGTCGCTTATCATCTCCGCACGCGATGAGGAGCTGAAGAAGAAGCCGCAGGTGCCATCCTCGGAGTTCAAAGACAAGGTCGTCTTTGTCGGATCGAACGCTGCCGGCTTGTTCGATCTCAAGAACACGCCGTTCACGTCGGTTCAGCCGTATCCGGGCATGGAGATCTCTGGGACGCTTCTGAGCAATGTATTGAACAAACACTATCTGGTTCGCGTCGACGCCGCCTACACGATTTTGGCGATCATGGCGTTTAGCCTCGTCATCTGTCTTGCCTTCACGATCTTCCGGCTGTTGATTTCGCTCCCCCTCGCGATTGTGGCGGCGGGGGGATGGATCTTCGCATGCCTCCACGTCTTTGAAACCTCGAACACCTGGCTCGACTTCGTTGCGCCGCTGGTTGCGATCGGAGTTGCGACGGCAATCTCGACGATTGCCCGCTATCAAACCGAAGGGAGGGCGCGCCGCCAAATCCGCGCGACGCTCGATCGTTACCTCAGTCCGGTCGTTGTGAAGGAAGTTCTGGAATCACCCGACGGAGCAGCGCTCACCGGGAAGAAGATCACATCATCCATTCTCTTCTCTGACATCAAAGACTACACGAAGATCAGCGAGAAGAAGGAGCCGGCCTACCTTGTGGACATGCTGAACCGCTACTTCACGATCATGTCCGAGTGTGTGCTTGACAACAACGGCCTTGTGGATAAATACATCGGCGACGCCGTCATGGCCGTCTTCGGCGCTCCGCTGCCGCGCAAGCAACATGCGGTCGAGGCATGCATCTCGGCTCTGGAAATGCAGCGGAGGTTGCAGGAGGAATCTGAAAGGAGCCTCCAGGGATTCCCGGCTCTCAAGACCAGAGTAGGTATCAATACCGGCGAGATTGTCGTGGGGAACATCGGATCGAAGAAGCGGCAGGACTATACTTCCATTGGGGATCCGGTGAACCTTGCTTCGCGGTTGGAGGGGGCGAACAAAGAGTACGGTACATCCATCATCATCAGTGAATCGACTTTCTCCCAGCTTGATGGCTCATTCGTTCTTCGTCCGCTTGATTTTCTCCAGGTGAAGGGGAAGGACGAGCCCGTGTTGATCTATGAGCTCATCGCGCGTCGCACAGACGCCTTGCCCGAACAGCTTGAGCTTCAGCGTGGCACCGAGGAGGCGTGGGATCTGTACAAGAAGCGTTTGTTCAAGGATGCGCTGGCGTTGTACAAGCGTATTGGAGAGAGACATCCGGACGATGTTCCGGCCCGTTTGTTTATCCAACGATGCGAGGGGTATATCAAGAATCCTCCTGCGGAGAATTGGAATGGCGTGCACACGCTTCATTCGAAGTAGCGGACGCGACACCAACGCACGAGCGAAATCACAGATGAAGAAACCTACCTGAGGACTCCTGCTATGAAACGACTCGTTCTGATAGTATTGTTGATGGCGATTGGCCAACAGATTCTCCTCAGCCAATCGACCCAGTACACGAAGCGCTCGAAGAATGAAGTCCGCGATGGGCCGGGCAACTACTTCCACCTGCTGGCGGTACTGCCCCCCGGCGTTGCCATTCCTATCCTGAAAACGGAAGAAGGATGGATCAACTTCCCGGTTGGAAGAGTGAAGAGCAGTGACTTCACTGCCTGGATTGCCAGGAATTGCCTGATCGAGAAGAAGCCCGTGCAGGGGATCAGAGATTTGAAGGGGGAGTGGAGCTCGACGAAAGCATCCCCCACGACGGTAGCTGCCGCCATTCGAGGTTTTGCAGTCCGTTACGGGAAGGCGAAGCCTCCCGTGGTCGATTCCCTCCTGAAGTCTCAGGCAGAAATTACGGCGACCGACTATTTAGAATTCAAACAAGAGATGCGAAGTGGAGTGAGAAGCTTAGGTCGGACGCAGGCCTCACCTTCCGATCCCGCGCTTCTCGCCGATTACGAAGTTCTTTTTGCAGAAGAGGGACTGGGCCTTAGCATTGCCGCACGGGTCGCAGCCGAAGGATTGGTAGATGATCCGCGCCTTTCGAAATACGTGAACTTGATCGCAACACTGTTGACGGAGTCGACAGGCGCGTACGATGTGCCCATCAGGATCTATGTGACGAAGGGCGAAGGCGTCAACGCCGTCGCCGTTCCGGGTGGCCATATTTTCATTACGAGGCGGATGATTGAAATGTGCAGAGACGAGTCCGAGCTGGCTGCCGTCATTGCGCATGAAATCATGCATCTGATCTATCAACATGGAATGAAGGAAATGCGTGCACGTCTGAGTGACATCAAGATGGATGAAGCGATGAGTGAGATTGATTCGTTGCAGGGGGAGGAGCCGGGGGAGACGATGCTTGAGTTGGACGACATTGCCGTCGAGGCCTACGAGGAAGTGCACAAGCCGCGCCTTCTCTCGTACGAACAAGAAGCCGACCGGGCCGCAGCGTTCTTGCTTGCAAAAGCCGGGTACGATCCGACAGCCGTCGCACGGATGCTCCTGGGGATGCGCGAGATCGTGGGGAAGAGCGATGACATCAACAAAGAGAATCCGTTCTTGAGGAACGACATCCAGAAGCGATACGATAAACTAACCATCGAGCTTCAAAAGCGTCTGGCTCAAGTGAAGGGAGTAAGGAACGAGGAGAGGTTCAGAAAGGAGACGGTGAGGTAGGGGGAGCATCGCTCCCGCCCATTGTTCTCTGATCGGACTCTGGGGGGGATGGTGGCGCAGAGGAGGATGGAGGGTTCCTTCTTCTTTCTGTTTCAGCAGAAATCATTACGCAGTACCGTGTCTCGGTGGTAGAAATTGTTTTCACTCCTGGCTTCCTGGTCGCCCACTGAGGTAGCAATGAAACTGACGATTGTCAATACCGTTTGCACGCTGCTCGTCCTAGGCTGTATCCTCACAGTTCCGTTGCCTTCGCAAACGAAGGAAGGGGAGCGAACGAGTGTCGTCTCGCCTCCTGCAAAGGCGAAGCTTGAAGAAAGCACTGTCTACACGCCCCAGTTGATGGGAGTTAGCGAGTCGAAGTCTCGCTTGACTCGAGACGCCCTACCCACGGTCGCAACAATGCTTGCGAGGGATGTTTTCCAGATTGATCCGAGTGAGCTCCGGAGCAACTCGCCCGCCCGCGAGTTTGCACGACACATGGAGATCCTCGACGGATGGGGTTCGCAGGTGAGCATCACGACGAGCACGGCGAACCAACGGGCGCCCAGCATTGCCTGCGACACGCTCAACAATCTCTACGCTGCGTTTGAAGACTACAGCACGACGTATCCCTACCCGTTCATCCGCGTCTATAAGTCAACGGACGCAGGACGAACCTGGCAGACCTTCACCGGTGTGTACAACCAGTCGACATCCTTGAATATTCCGTCTGTAGCCTATTCAAACGGCTATGTTGTCCTCTCGTACTCACGTGGTGACGGTGCAGCAGGGATCGCGAGATGGTCGACCGACGGTTCGTCATCATCATTTGGCTCGTATTCTCTTCCTACTCCTACCGTCCTGTTGCCCAGCCTGAAAGTCCAGCGCGTTCGAATGTGTGGCGATGCGAAGGGATTCACGGGCGACGACTATCTCTACGTCGTCTATCTTTTTTCGCAGCTTTTGGGAAATCCGAAGGTGTACTTCACCCGTTCGACCGATGACGGCGCCTCCTGGAGCTCCCAAACAGAACTTGCCACGACCATTGACGGCTATGTTGTCGGAGATGCAGGTATAGACTGGGGACCAAGCGGACTGTACGTGGCCTATCTTGGATCCGGAGCGAATGACAAGAAGGTCATGATGAGGAAGTCCACCAACTTTGGTTCCGCGTTTGGCACGGAGACCGTCGTCTATGACAACACGGCGAACAAACTTGGTCCGGTCGTCGCCGCGTACGGAGCGAACAATGTTCTCATGGTCGTGCAGAAACAATTCAGCACAACGGACGATGACATCACCGGAATCTATTCCACAAACGGAGGGGGAAGCTGGACCAATTATTCAGTGGCGGCAGGATTCTCGAGCGAGCGCTTCCCCTGGGCCTCCCACGACAACGGGGGGAATTTCTACGTTACCTACACGCTTGGCTCTTCCGTGTATGCCGAATACGGCACAGGGACACCTGTCGTGGGGAGTGCGACGATTGTGAACTCGGGAAGCTCACCGAGCACAGGCGATTTCACCGCGGTGAGGGGATTCACAGGCCGGAACGCCTCGGGCGCGCAGGCGGCGTGGGTGGCCGGATCGTCAACCGACTACAACATTTACGGCAACACTTACTCATACACCACTTCGACCCCGACAATAACCTGGGTCACTTCTCCGCCATCGACGATCACGGCAAACAACTCCTACCTCGTCAGATGGCAGGTTACAAATATCACCTCCATATCGCATACCAACCTTCACTGGGAAGGACCGGATAGCGCCAACACGCAGAATTTTCAGTCAGGCGCAGCAGGTACCTATAGCGATACGCTTCGGTTGAGCAGGACGGGCACCTACGAGGTGTTCGCCCACGTGAGAGACGCAAGCAGCAATAACTACTATGGCCCACGTGCCACCGTGCAGGTAGTTGGCGGCGCGCCAAGTGCCACGACCAATGCCGCAACAAACGTGGCTGCAACCTCGGGCACACTCAACGGCAGCGTGAATCCAAGCGGTTCGACCACGACGGCTTGGTTTGAATGGGGGACGAGCAGCTCACTAGCAACTTCGAGCGCTACTTCCTCGCAGTCAATCGGCTCAGG
>DMMN01000017.1 GCA_003453835.1 Bacteroidota bacterium
GAGGACATTGTTGGTCAAATCCGGTAGGTTTGCCGTCAGGACACTTCCATAATATGTCTTCGTGAAGACGATTGCGTTGCTGAGCCTGTGCTGCTCCACCGTCTTTCTTGCCTTCCCTGTCACTCCCCAATACCCCCTTCCGTACAGATCGAGATGTGCCGGGATATTTGAGACAAACCCGACGCCAAAGANNCAAAGAGCAGAGCGACGACGAAAGCTGTCACGGCAGAAACGCTGCGAATCGAAGCCCTGCCCCGAAAGACGAATCGAATCCAGTACGGCACTCGCTCGATTCCCCTTGCCGTAAGGAGGATTGTCAGTCCCGCCGCCTCGTAGAGATAGCGCGGTCCGAAGCACCAGTCCTGATACCAGTAGAAGACATAGACGAATGCCAGAGACACGAAGCCGCCTACAAGGAGATAATCCCATTTGTTGAGAGTCCACGACGCGAACAAGATGATGAGGAAAACCAATGAAGGAATCGGCCATTCGAAGAGGTACTTGTTCATCCCCAGGAGATTATCCAGCGTATGATGAATGCCTTTGACGATCGTGTGCGGTCCGCCCCACGCCGCATTGCCAAAGCCCGGCAGCGTCTCGTCCCCGTACAACATTTGATAGCCGAACGTCAGAGGGTGACCGTTCGTAAGGTAATTGAAGAGAAGCAACATTAGGATGAAGAACGACGTCGACCCGATGAAAGTGATTATCGGATTCAACGCTTGTCGCCACGTGGACCTGTAAACCCAGCATCCGTAAAGAAGCAATGGGAGAGCTACACCGACCGCCGTGAGTTGCCGTATTGTCATGAGCCATCCCAATGAACATCCGGCGATGAGGGCATGCCGGATACTGCTCGACCGGAACATTTTGACGAAGTACAGCGCAAACAACATAAAGAAGAAGAGAGAACTGGAATGGTTCATGAACTCAGAAGACATGAACAAGACGAAGGGCGACAGCAACCCAAGCAATGCCGAAAGCCGGCCAATCACTTCACCATACAGCTCTTTCCCCAGTTGATAGAACAGAATGAGGGTCGCAGATCCCAGCAAGGGATTAATGATCCAGGGCGCTCCGAAAAACACTCCGAGCATCAACAACACGGAATGGCCCGGCGGATACTGAGAGTACCATTGCCCGTTGTTGATCATATGCGTGAAATCAAAGAACTCCTTCAGCAACGGCGAGGGCGCTGTGAGGCTTCCCTGCGCAAAGATCATTCCGTGAAACACTTGAGCGATGCTATCTTGAATGTGCGGGATATGCTCGAATGTGAAAGAGGAGACAAGATTCGTGAACGCAAGCTCGACGAGGAACACGGTCGAGAGAAAGTACCCGATCTTTGACGTGAAGATTGCCCGCCTCACCGGTTCATAAAACATCGTGATCACGGAAAGGAACGTCTTCGACCATCGAAGTTGCTGCAGCAATGAGATGGACCCGATCATCGCGAACAGGAATCCCAGAAAACCCAGGATAAGATTCACGCTGACGGAGCGGCTGAAGATTCCGCCGACCCAGAGGCAGGGGAGTAATGTGATAAGAAGAAACAAGAACCAAAGGAGCGAGGCATTTACAACCGTTTTCTTCTCAAGAAAGAGCAAAAGTGCTCGTCGGCCCGACGACGTCAACAAACAAGCCGCGGTGAGAACCAACATCGGCAGGAGAAGAAATGAAGTCATCGGGACTCTGTAGAACGAAGCGCTAAAGGGAGGAGTGACCTCGACAAACGTCTTCGTCCAGAACTTGACTTCGACGTGAGTCATCCGCCACGGATCGGGATGGGGGAGGCAGAAGTAGAATGCCAGCAGCCCGATCAGGATGAAGATCAGGCTCCCGAAAAGAGCGGCGATGCTTCTCAGCGAGGTTCTTGGTCCACTCATGGCTAGGGCTTAGGTATGCTGAAGATTTCTTCCACGCACAGAGAATGTCCCCGCAGGAAGGTGAAGAAACTAAGCGGCGCTCCGATAATAGCGGAGGAATCCCTCGTAATCAACAGTTTTCCACAGCAGCGTGGACGGGATCCAGGCGAAGCCGCGACCAGGATTGTGCGCCTGAGGAGTCTCCAGAGCGCCACGGAACCCCGGAACGTTTGCCTTGACATCCTGGCTTAATTTGGTTACTTTTGTATCGGATTTTGCTGCTTGCCTGTGCCTCTAACGTTGGCTCTCCGGTTTCCCCGGCAAAAAGCAACCCTCGGGATTCAAATCCCATTTCATTATTATTGGAGGAGAAGGATATGGCGAAGACAAAGTACATCATGTACGAGTGTGCTTATTGCCATAAACCGACAAAGATGGAACTTGTCGGCGAGATGCAGAATGGAACGGAAGAACCGGCACAAAAGCTGTGGTATCGTTGTACACGATGCAAGCACAGTGCGCTGGTCGAGCGGCAAGCCCTCTCGAAAACGAAGAACGGTGATGGTACAAGGATCGATCGCGGCGCCTGCACGGTCTATGCGAAAGATCAAGTTTTCAAAGTCGGTCAATTGATCTATCACTCGGAGTGGGACGATGTTGGGAAGGTGGTTGCAAAGCAGAAAACCTCGGACGGCACACAGGCCATCACGGTGTCGTTTGAAAAACTTGGCGAACGAAAACTGATCGAGAACGTGCCGCTCGCTGAAGAACATGAAACGGTCCAGGAAGTTCCAACTCAAGTCTGAGAAACCAGCTTTGATCCGGAGGAGGTGAATAGTTTGGTAGGAATCATCATCGGCGAAAACGAGCCGATTGACAAGGCGATAAGGCGATTCAAGAAGAAATACGAGCGGTCGGGGGTGCTGAAGGAGTTCAAGAAGAGAACTTTTTTCACGAAGCCGTCCGTGAAGAAAAGAATGAAGAGAGTGAAGGCCATTCGCCGCGCCCAACGCACCATGATGGAAGAAGCAATCTAGTTCCTCCCACCGTCAAAAGGTGTCTCATCAAAAGAGGCTGTCCACCGAGGACAGCCTCTTCGTGTTTCTGAGAGTACGATACTCGGGAGGTGGATTCTCCCTCCTCACCGAAGCGGCTGATTCCCGATCCCCCTCCTTTTCATAAGCGCCTCAACGTCTGCGATCTCCCTCGGTGAACCCTCCGATAAGTTCTTGTGCCCCTCTGCCGTAACGAGGATCGTATCTTCGATCCGCACGCCGATGTTGCGATACGACGGGTCGATGCCTTCAAGAGTTTCGGAGACGTACAGGCCAGGCTCGATGGTCGTGAGCATCCCCGGCTGGAGCACGAATCCCCCAACATCATGGACGTTCAATCCCACAGCGTGGCCCAATCCATGCATGTAGAATCTTGCCAACTCGCGACGTTCTCGCTTCTTCATCAACCCGAGCTTCATGAGGCCGTCCATCAAAACCGTATCAACGGCGGCGGAGATTCTCATCATCGGCACTCCGGGCTTGATCATTGCGATCGCCGTGTTCGAGGCATCGAGAACGATTTGGTAGATCTCACCCTGGGGCTTTGAAAACTTTCCGTTTGCAGGATACGTCCTCGTGACGTCACTGGAATATCCATGATACTCCGCTCCACAATNNGGCCAGGACCAGATCGCCGTCCCTAATCTGCCGGCGGTTGCTTTCGTAGTGAAGCACAATTGAGTTCTCCCCGGCGCCTACAATGCACGGATAGCCGTTGAACTCAGAACCCATCCGCCGAAACACGTACTCGTACACCCCCTGGATCTCGTACTCACTCATCCCCGGCTCAAGCGACATCATCGCCTGATTGTGCGCAATGACAGTAATATCCGTGGCCTTCGTAAGAAAGGTGATTTCTTCCGGCGACTTGATCGACCTCATTCTTCTCAGAATTTGCCCGGGATCCTTTACCTGTAAGGTCGAATCCTTTTGCTCAACGAGCGCCCTGAGCGGCTGGAGGAGTCTCGCGATCTGACCCGTGAGATCAGGCCGGAACGCTGAGACATAAATGAGATTCAATCCAGGGATCGTCCGAAACGAGGGCAACATCGATTGGAACATGTCGTTCGTGGCGGCGTAGTCCAATCCTCGAAGTTGCATCGCGCCCTGAGGGCCGTAGTTCCTTCCGGTCCATTGTTCCCTCCTCGGGTCGCGTCGCTGGACGAAGAGGATCTCGCGAGTCGTGATCGTTTTCGAGCTGTCGGCCGGGTTCGGCAGAGTGATGCCTTTCGGGAGAAGCACAAGGATCGCATCCGGCTCCCTGAAGCCGGTCAGGTAGAGAAGATTGTCATCCTGCCTGTACTGGTAATCTACATCAGCATTTCGGACGCGCGTCGGCGCGGCATAAAACACGGCGATTGAGCTATCACCAATCTCCTGGAGAACCTTCTCACGTCTGGCTTTGTGGACTGATGGTGGGATGAGGTCGGTGTCGTACTCCAGGTACTTCAGATCCTGCGAGAGAGCGGATCCCAGGAAAAGGAGTGTGATGGTCGTGAGGATGGCGATCCGAGACTGCGATTTCATTTGAGTGACTCCAAGTATTTGGAGAAGATGTGACTTTTCAAGATGCCAAGACCGGAGCAAGACGAACAAGCCCCCTTCGCCGATCGGGCTCCTACTGTATGAGGATCATCTTCTGAGTCTGATGATATCTGGCAGATTCCAGGCGATAGAAGTAAACTCCGGAGGAAACACGTGAACCGATGTTGTCCGTCCCATTCCATTCAACGGAATACGTTCCGGCGGCAAGTTCCTGATTCACCAAGGTTGCCACTTCCCTCCCAATCAAATCATAAATCTTGAGCTTCACCATTGCCTTCTCCGGAATGCTGTACCTGATCGTTGTGGAGGGATTGAAAGGATTGGGAAAATTTTGTGATAGCTCGAACCGGCTCGGCATATCACCGATTCGCTCCACGGAAACCAAGCCTGTGACAGAGGTGACGACAACCCGCATCCGGAAGTTGCGCGCAGTCGACTGCCCCGACGCCGGATCCTGGAGATTCGCCCATCTGCCGGCGTTGAATACGGAAGAACGACTCGAGGGAGATGACCCATCGTCTGAGCGAATCTTGATCACGTCTTGCGGATTGGCTACGGAGATGACGAGATGGTAGTCCTGCCCGGAGACGACATCGACACCGGCAGATGCCAAGTCGATGAAGTTATTCGTCCCGGTGCTGAGGCGATCGAACGGATGCATAACCGAAATGCCAAGCTTCGTGCCCGGGATTCCGCCCACACTGCCGGCTGTATTCGAAAACACTTCACACACAAGCGGACCCGCGCCGATGATTGGAGCGTTGTTCGTTGTCGTGACGTTAAGCTGCATTCCGGTCACCTGACCCGAGATAGTCGGTGTAAATCGAACGGCATACTTGATCGAGCCGGTGAGGAACGGGCTGAACACAACGTTTGTGGATCCTGCATCGTACGCGTGAACCGCTCGTTGAACTGCTGCAGAACTATTGATGAGTCGCGCGACAGTCCGCAGTGCATCGACCTTTCCGTATCCCCACGTATCATTCGGCACTGCGCCGGTCCACACATCGCTGTTCGCGGAGCCGGCAAGGAGAGTTTTCATCTGCGCGGCGGTAAGCGAGGGTGAGGCACTCAGAAGTAATGCCGCAATACCTGTAATGTGTGGCGCAGCCTGGCTCGTGCCCTGAATTAGTAAATCCCGATTCCCCGGGACAATACTCCTCCACCATCCGGTAGTATCTTTGTCTTGTGAAAGGCTAGACACAATCCCCTGGCCCGGAGCGGCAATCTCGGGTTTCTGTCTCCCATCCCTTGTTGGTCCAATGCTGCTGAAACCTGAAATCCCCGCTGTTCCGTCGAAGCTATTGCTGTAGAGACGGTTTGACCCGCTCCAGGACGGCCACGACCATTTCGTGACGAACGAACCGACCGTAATCGCTCCTTGTGCGGTGCCAGGCATAGACACAGTTTTCGCCGCGTTTCCTTCCACGAGCGCAACAGTCTGATTGCCAACGGACCTCGACGCCAGCCAACCGTCGAATGGGACAGAACCGGAGACGTTCGAAATCGTGAGCGTCCACGCGCCACTGCGAGGAGCGCTTGCCGTTGCATCACGGACATTCAAATAAATGTTCCGACTGTTGTTGCCACTGTAGGTGTAGTTCCAAAGCTCTATGGTGCCGTCAGAGCTGTTCGAATGCGTTCCCGTTTCGCCGCTGTTGCGCGTGTAAGAAATCCCGCCGGGAGATGTAACCGTTGCCGTCGCAGATTGATCTCCGTCCAGCCAAACGTCGAGAACGAACTGATCATTATTCGTCCCGGCAGCCGGTGTGTAGGACGGCACGTTGAGTGAGAGAGTTGTCGAAGACGTCGAGCTGAGATTGCCGCCGATGTGGATGGACTTATCCCCATCGTTTCCGGCGGAGATCACCACGGCTCTGCCGGGCGTGTTCACAAAGCTGTTGATCGCAACCTCATAGTTGCGCGTTCCATCGTGCGGCCCCTGTTGACCGCCGAGACTGTAGTTTACGACGACTGGTTTACCGTGGAGTTGAGCCATATTGCGTGCATACGTCAAACCGTCGATGATCCTCGACTCAAAAAACGATAAGTCTCCTCCCTTTACGACGACGACGTCGGCCTCCGGCGCAACACCGACGTATTTGTTGAGATACGACGCTCCGTTGCCGGTTGCTATGCCCGCCACGTGTGTACCGTGTCCGTCTGTATCCTTTTCGCGGACGACGTTTGCCGGAGTTCCATCTAACTCATCTTCGATTTGGGATTTTGTGTACTCAACGCCGTAAGAGAATCCAATCGGGTTCCTTTCACTGCCGGAAGGAACGAGCGTCTGATCCCAGATCGAAAGAATGCGCGTCTTCGTCGTGTCACCCGGATTTCGAAAATCAAGATGCTTCCAGTCGATTCCGGTATCATAGATGACGACGATGACGTCCTTCCCTTTGTAGATAGTGTTGTTGAGGTATCCCGAGTGGAGCAGATTCACGCCGATCTCCGGAACACTTACGTCAAGGTGTGGATAATTGATCGTGCCGGGATCAATGAATGAGACCCTATCAAGCTCGGCAAGCCGTACGAGATCGACCGGACGAAGCTGTGCGGTGACGAATCCCTCGAACGCCGAGTTCACGTGGACGCCAAGCGACCGAACGGCAGCCGGATCTTTTGTTGATATTATAGCGTCAAAGAGGGGCGCGCCATCCTTCGCCAAGCCGGACGGTTGACGTTCGATCATCGAAGCCGACAATCCGCTTTCGGGGAATGACTTTGCCACTATCGACTGGAACGTCGGATGCAGTTTTGAGCTAGCCGCCTTGGTCAGCTTCTGGCTTACGCTCATGCTGACGCAAATCCCCAGCAGAAGTACGAGCTCCGAAATAACCTTTAATGTTCGCATACCGAGATCCCGCCTGGAAAAGAATGATCGTAANNCCTTGCGGCGTTCGGGCGGGCAGGCGCGTGCCATCGGTGGTTAGACAATTTCTGTTTCTTTCTTTCGCTAAGCAAATACGATCAAGGTTGAGTTAGTGAGGATAGTTCTTTGCGCTATTCTGGATGGATCGAACTGAAGGAAGGGCCAGGATCTTTTTCAACTCGATCAATGTCACCCTGGCCGTGACAACATCGCCCATGACGCTCTCGACCACCACACCAGCGATCCGGATTTCATCGGCGTTCGCGGTTCGTATGATGACTCCGTATTCCTTTGAACCATCGGAACGATTCGAGACATCAAACCTCGAACTATCGGTATCGCCTGCCTCGAACAGCCCCTGCAACGCCGGATCGAGCCGAGCCTTCTCCGCATCCGTGAGCTTCAGGGTTGTCGAACAGCTCAGTCCAA
>DMMN01000326.1 GCA_003453835.1 Bacteroidota bacterium
ACCCAATGGCGCGGGAAAGACGACAACCATCAAGATGATGGCAGGCTTGTTCACACCGACGGGAGGGGAAATCCACATCAACGGATTCGACATCGTCAAACAACCGCAGGAGGCCAAGATGACCGTCGCCTACGTCCCGGATCAACCCTTCCTCTACGATAAGTTGACGGGCCGCGAGTTCATGTTTTTCGTTGGTGGCCTCTACAAGATGGAGAAGAAGAAAGTAAGGGAGAGGGTTGAGGAGTCCATCGAACATTTTGAGATTGGAGATTGGGTCGACAAGCGGACGGAAGATTACTCCCAGGGTATGCGCCAGCGGATCACGATTGCCGCGGCGCTCTTACACGACCCCAAGACCATCATAATAGATGAACCCATGGTGGGACTGGATCCGAAGAGCGCGAAGATCGTGAGGGAGACTCTCAAGCAGAAATCGAAGGAGGGGATCGTCGTCTTCATGTCGACGCATAGTCTTCCGATGGCTGAAGAGGTTTGTGATAAGATTGGCATCATCAATCGGGGCAAGCTGGTCTTCACCGGATCTCAGGAGTTGCTCCAGGCCTACAAGAAGGACCTGGACGGCAAGTTTGAGTCGGTGTTCCTGGAGCTTACGAAGTAGCACTGCTCACCCCCCCCATGCGCACTTTCGTCCACATACTTAAGTACAAGCTCATCTCGTTCATCAAGAACACGTTCTCGCCAAGGTTTGTAACGGCTGTCCGTGGTCTCGGCTCTCTCCTCGTTTTCAGTGGATTCTCCATGGTGGCGTACGCGCTGTCGTACGAGATCACCAAGTACATCCTGGAGCACACGAGAATCGGGTTGTTTCTTTTTCATCGGTTCGTCTCCATGATGCTGTTCGTATTTTTTATGGCCGTGAACATGGGCAATATCATCGTTTCGTACGCCACGCTGTACAAATCGACCGAAGTCAATTTCCTCTTCACCAAGCCGGTCACATTCATGCAGATCTTCGTCCTGAAGTTCTTCGACAATTTTCTCTACAGCTCGACGACGCTCTTCCTCGTTGCATTCATGGTGTTGCTGGGATACGGCACGTATTTCGGCTATCCGTGGTTCACGTTCCTGGCCGTTCTGCTGTTTGTTCTTGTGCCGTTCATGTTTCTCTCGGCCTGTCTGGCAGTGCTCGTGTTGATGTCGCTCATGAAGATCGCGAGCAAGATCGGCTTTCGAAAAGTGATGATGCTGGTGGCAACGGCCTATGCCGCGCTCGTCTTCATCTTCTTCAAGCTCTCCAATCCGATCGACCTTGTGCGGAAGGTCAACGTGCACTACCCAAACGTGGATTTCCTCAGCCGTGAAGATCCGGGTTTCATCAAATTCCTTCCGAACAACTGGGTGGCGGATTTCCTGTACTATTTGGCGAAGGGGGATCTTGTCCATGGGATTCCCTATGCGGTTTCTCTTCTCCTCGTCACTGCGGCGGTCTTCGCGCTTGTGCTCTTCATCGCCCATCGGTTCTACTACCGAAGCTGGTTGGCGACGTTTGAGTTTTCGGCGATAGGGAATTCCGTCGAGGCAGGGAGACGGATGAAGCGTTTTGATTTCCGGAAGAACTCGATTCTCCCCTCGCAGATCGAATCCCTCCTCAAGAAGGAGTACTTCCAGTTTTTCCGGGAGCCGAGCCAGTGGATCCACTTAATCCTCATGATTGTGCTGGTGGCCATCTTCGTTCTCAGCATCCAGAATTTGAATCTGAGCCTCCGCGTGACGAGCGTCCATACCATGACGTATCTCGTTCTCTATGCGTTCGGCGGATTCTTGTCTTGCTCGCTCGCCCTCAGATTTGTCTTTCCTTCCATCAGCCTCGAAGGGATGGCGTTTTGGGCGCAACTGAGCGCGCCCCTCAATCTGCGAAGAGTCTACGTGACCAAGCTCCTCATCGGGGTCGCTGTTGTGCTGGCCATTGGGCTCCTTGTCGGTCTTGCCACCAATGAGCCGTTTGTCCGGATGACCGAACGGCGACCGCTCCTTCGTTATTTCGGCGTCTACAGCTCGATCTTGGTATCGGTTACGCTGGTAGCTGTGAATCTCGGCTTCGGGGGGTACTTCTCGAATTTTCAGGAAAAGAATCCCATCAGGGTTGCCTCTTCGCAGGGGGCAACGCTTACGTTTCTCGTCTCGCTGATCTATCTCGTCGCCATCGTCTCCGTTATCAGCGCTCCGTTGATGAAGTACTTCGAGTCCCTCTTCGTTTTTCTACCGTTCGATTTTAGGGTCATCATCGTCCCCGGCACGGTCTTCGGCGTGATCTCGATGTCCTTAACAGCATTTGGACTGGTTGTAGGATTGCGCTCACTGCAAAGGGATTTCTGATCGCTCATGTCGATTGCGTTGTTGCAATTCATGGGCCCAATTTCTATCTTCACGCTGTATGGTTGATGAACCGACACTCTCCCAATGGATGGATCAAGCTCGCGCATTTGTCGATGAGCGGAAGTACCTCCACGCTCTGCAGGTCTACCACAAGATCACGAACCTTGCCCCTTCGCTCGATATCGCCTGGGTGGAACTTGCGTACGTTCACTATGAGCTGAAACAGTACGAGGCTGCGGAGAAGACGCTCCTCAAAGCCGTCTCCGCCAGCTCAGAACCCCAAGAGATTCTTTTTCTCGTCGGGAACCTCTATCTGAAGCTCGGCCGGCATAACCGGGCGTTGACGTACTACAAGAAACTTCTTACCCGTGAGCAGTCCCTCAGCAAGGATTTCAGAGCGCATCTCCACTTCAATGCGGGGCTTGCTTTCTACTATCGGGAGAATCCGAAACAGTCCGAACATCACTTCCGCCGCACGAAGAAGATCGACCCGTATTTCCCGAAGATCAATGAGTCGCTGGGCGAGCTTCTCTTACGGCGCGGCCAATTCACCGAAGCAATCCTCTGTCTGAAACAGGCAGTCCGCCTTGAGCCGCAGAGCTGGATCGGACACTATCTGCTCGGCATCGCATACACCAAGGTGTACGACTGGCGCGATGCGTACGAGGAATTCGTGAGGGCGGTTGATATGGACCCGAGTGAGCCGAGAGCCTGGCATATGTGCGGCGAAGTCCTTCTCAATCTCCATAAGCTCGATGAGGCGGAACGCTATTTGCACAAGTCGTTGGAGCTCAATCCTCAACTGACCGAGGCAGTGGTCGATTTCGGCTTCCTCTTTCTGAAGCGCGGCGACGTGCAGCGTGCCCGCGAATGTTTTGAGAGAGCGTTGGAGCTGGAGCCGCAACATCCCAAGGCGCTTCAGGGAACCCGCGAGCTGACGCTCTCCCAACAAACGCATTCCTAATCCCGGATGTCCGTGCGCGCTCCCTTCGTAGTCGCTCTGCTGCTCTCGCTGACCTTGCTCTATCCCCGCGTCTCCCTGTCAAACGAGGCCCCGCAGGACAGCGTCGTCTTTCGCGACGACGTCGAGCGTCTGTTCGAAGAGGGGATATCACGTTTTCGGGCGAATCGATATCAGGCTGCGCTCGAACGATTTACGAGAATCGTGAAGGATTTTGCCGAGAGCCAGCGGGCGACTGCCGCCTCGCTCATGGCCGCGAAGTCCCACTATCATCTCGGGGCGTATCAACCGGCCGAGCAACTCCTCCTCGCATTGCTTCGAGACCATCCAACCTCCCAGTACGTCGACGATGCCCACTACACGCTCGGCCTCTGCTACCTCCAATCGGGTCAATATGAAGAGGCTTCGATCGAGCTCCTTCGAGTGCGCGGGGGCGGGGGTGAATCTAGGCTGCGAGAGCAAGCCGGACTTCTCTTGCGGGCACTCGCATCGAATTATCTGACGATTCCGCAACTTCGCCGAGTGATCCAGCTGGGAACAGATGAAGACGTCAGGGCATCGCTTACGGTTGCTCTTGCAGAGAAAGTACTGGTCACGGGGGATGTCTCGGGTGCGAAACAACTCCTGGTGCCCATGACACGCCTTTCGAAACAGATCGATGGCGTCACCGCGGCGAGTGATTTGCTGAAGAAGATCGAGCGCAGTGGCGTCCTCAAAGTGGGAGTGGTATTGCCCCTCATGCTCCACCATGAACAGCGAGGTACCCGCGAGCTCGGTACGGAGATGCTGGATGGAATCCGCTTCGCCGCCGATCAGCACAACCTTGAGGCGATGCCGAAGGTGAATCTTGAGATTCGGGACTCGGAACGGGATGTGGGAATCGCGGCCCGTCAGGTTTCGGAGTTGACCATGGATGGACAGATCCTGGCGATCGTCGGACCGATTTTTAGCAACGAGGTTGCCGAGTGCGCCCGCATCGCGAACTCGCGCGGAGTTCCCTTGATTACTCCGACCGCGACTTCGGACGGGCTTGCCGCAATCGGAGAATTCGTTTTTCAGGCGAACCCCGATTTCTCCGTCCGCGCACGAGCCGTGGCGGAGTATGCATTTGATCGACAAGGCGCCCGGCGTTTTGCCGTCGTTGCTCCCACCGACACCGCGGGGAAGATCATGGCCGCTGCATTTCAGGCGGAGGTGATCAAGCTCGGCGGCGAGATGATCGATTTCGCCTGGTACGAGCCGGGGGAGACGGATCTCCGATCGCAGCTTTCCGGTATGCGTCGTCGGGCCCTGGAGAAGGCCGAGACCTACTCCGTCAGTTTCTCCCCGAAGATGAAGCCGGTGGAGGTCAAGCGCATGTCCCAATGGGGTGTGCCTCAGCATGTGCTCGATTCCCTCATCGAGCGAAGCGCGATGGCGTCGGTTGAATTTCTCTTCGGCGCAAGCGGTCGACGCGTCGCCGACTCGCTCCGGATCCCCTATCACCGCATGCGGGCAAGATATGACAGCCTGGGTGTGCCGGTTACCAACATCGATGCACTATTCCTTCCGATTTCCTCCCCGGCGGAAATCGGTGTGGTCTGTTCCCAGTTACGGTACTTCAATTTCCAGACGCAGTTGCTGGGGACGGGCAACTGGTACGACGCCAACGAGCTGGAACAGAACCGTCAATATGCAAACGGGGTCGTCTTCACCACTGATGCCTACGTCGCGAACGATGACCCCGGGTATCTGGAGTTTGCTGACAGGTTCCAGCTTGCGTTCCAATACCGCCCAACAGAGAACACGCTGTTCGGCTATGACGCGATGGGCCTTCTGCTAAAGGTTGTGCGGCAGGGGGCCACGCATCGGGAAGAAGTTGTCTCCGCTCTGAGTCGGATCCGCAAGTTCGAAGGCATCCATTCAAAGATCTCGTTCGATGAGGGCCGGGTAAATTCATATCTCACCATTCTGCAATACCGAAACCGCTTGATCAGGAAAATCGCGGAGATCGATGTAGGTCGAAAGGGAATCATTACTGTGGAGTAAAGCCATGTCACCGGTGAGAAAAGCCAAGCGACGTAATCATTCTTCCCCGTTTTATACTACCATCAAAGAGTGGCCTGTTGGTGAGCGGCCGCGCGAAAAGATGATCCAGCATGGTTCAGCCGCTCTGACGGAAGCGGAGTTGCTCGCCATTCTCATTCGAACCGGTGCGAAAGGGAATACAGCCGTCGATCTCGCGAAGAAACTTCTCGCGAGCGGGCGGACTCTCCGGGATATCGCGTCGATGACTCCGACAGACTTCAAACAATTCGGAATCGGGCAAGCGCGAGGGGCTGCTATCGTGGCCGCATTTGAGTTGATGCGGCGATTGCCTTCCAGCGACGGCAATCCGAAACCCACATTTCGGTCGCCGGAAGACGTCGTGTCTCGATACGGCGCGCGATTACGCGACCTGAAGCACGAAGAATTTTGGGCACTGCTGTTGAGCTCGTCGAACCAGCTTGTGCGCGATGTGCGAATCACCTCCGGAACGCTCAATGCTTCTCTCGTCCATCCGCGGGAGTGCTTCCATGACGCAATCAAAGAGAAGGCCGCCGGCATGATCTTCCTTCACAATCATCCAAGCGGAAATCCGGAGCCAAGTCCGGAGGATGTCGCCATCACCAAACAGCTCGCGGAGGCAGGAAAGATTCTGGGGATCCCCGTGCACGATCACGTCATCATTGCGGGCGATCGCTTCAGCAGCTTCGCGGAGCGAGGACTCCTTTCATGATTGCCTCATTGAGGTAAGCATCCTCCGGTGTCCTGCCGATCGCTGCCCGTTTGCCACGAGCGAAAACGCGGATTTTGTCTTGACTTTATTCCCTCATTTGTTTATCATAGTCCCAGCTTTTTACGCCGAGTGATCGACAAGGGTCTAGAATACAAAGGAGAAGCGCTCATGAAGAAAACTATCGCCGGTCTCGTTGTTGCGGGGGCGTTGATTGCGATATTGGCTCCGGGCTGCACCAGCAGGCCAAATGAGGAAGAATTGAAGCAGTTGGAGGACCTGAAAGCCGAGGTTACGTCACTGGATCGTGAGATTTCCGCGAAAGAATCGGAAAAGTCCGCGTTGGCCCGGGCTGTCGCGGACAAGAACGCGAAACTCGCCCAGTGTGAGAAGGAAAAAGCCCTGGTGACGGAACGTATCAAAGGCATGTAAGCCGCGGACCAATCGCAAGGAGAACAAGAACATGAAATTCGTGCATCGATTACTACTCATCTCAGCGCTGTTGCTCGTTAGTGCCGCAGGGATCTTCGCCCAGGAAATGACGAAGGAAGATTGGCAGAAGCAGATCAATGAGTACACGGCGAAACGGAATGATCTCCGTTCAAAACTAAGCACGCTTCAGGCAGAAGTTGACAAACTGAAAACAGAGGATGCCGACAAGGCTGCCGCAGTAAAGAAATGCAACGAGGAGCTTCTGGCCCTGGTCGGTGCGAACGCGGCGGCGGAACAGGCATTTGCCGCAAGGCTCGATCAAATCGATTCGAAGCTGAATGAGCTTTCGCGTCTATCGAACCAGGACCTTTGGGCCCGGAAGGGAGAGTTGGACAACGTGCAGAAGATGATCGATGATGCCCGCAAAGATAAGCTCAGCACGCTGCCCAAAAACTACGATAGGATCCGAGAGCAACAAAACCGCCTCGACGCCCTTCGAAATGCTCTTGCCTCTGCGGATCTCACGAAGACCTACACGGTTGGCACGTGGGCAAAAGATCGCGATTGCCTCTGGAACATTGCGAAGAAACCCTCCATCTATGACAATGCATTTCTCTGGCCGAAGATCTGGCAGGGGAACCGTGATCAAATCAAGAATCCGGATGTGATTAAGCCCGGACAGAAACTCAAGGTTCCGGTGAAGGGTGATCTGACGAAGGAAGAGAAAGCCGCCGTCCGATCCTATTGGTCGAAAAAACAGGCCGCTGCCGCTCCTGCAGCAAAGCCCGCGGCTCCGGAGAAGAAATAAGGAGGAACGCTTCCGACGTTTTGCCTGACTTCTCACTGTTCATGCTTTTTGAAACGCCCTCGCCGCACCGTTGTGCGGTGCTGAGGGCGTTTCGCATTTTGCGAGACACCGACAAAAAGGAGAGACGCATTGGTTGAGCGAAAGGTCCAACTTGCCGGCGTAGACGCCGTGCAGTTACTCGGGTTCAACGACGCAAATCTACAAATGATCGAAGAGAGGTTTGATGCAACGATATCCGTCCGCGGCGATCAGATAACATTCCGGGGTTCTCAAACAGAAACGACGAAGATCGAGAAGATCTTCAGAGAACTCATCTACATCCTCAACAAGAACGGAAACCTCACACCGAACGATGTTGAAACAGTTATCGATCTTGTGACGGTCAATGGAACCTCGCCCGAGGCGCCTCGAGACGTCGCCGTTGACGACGGTGACTATGCCGTTCTGTACACGAAAGTCGGAGTCATCAAGCCGCGGACACAAGGGCAGAAGGCCTATGTGCAGCAGGTGCGAAAGAACGATATCGTTTTTGCAATCGGACCGGCAGGGACGGGGAAGACCTACCTGGCCGTCGCGGTCGCGGTGGACATGCTCCAGAAGAAGCGGGTCAAGCGCATCATCCTCGCCCGGCCGGCGGTCGAGGCGGGGGAGCGCCTCGGCTTTCTCCCGGGCGACCTCCAGGCCAAGGTGGACCCGTACCTGNNACGGCCGCTCTACGACGCGCTCGATGATATGCTCTCGGCGGAAAGACTCCGGAGCTACATGGAGAAGAGAATCATCGAAATCGTGCCGCTTGCCTATATGAGGGGTCGTACGCTGCACAATGCGTTTGTCATACTGGATGAAGCCCAAAACGCTTCAGCGATCCAGATGAAGATGTTCCTCACGAGG
>DMMN01000001.1 GCA_003453835.1 Bacteroidota bacterium
TCCGACGTCGTGCGTTTGCCCGCGCTGAAGCGTGTTGTACTGGACGACGTAGGTTCCCCCCCGCTCAACATATTCCATCAAACGCTTCTGATTCATTCGAAGTTTAGGCCGAGTATTATATGCCCGCACGCCGGCGATAATCGCGTCGAACCTGGAGAGTTCCCCTTCGGCCAACTCCTCGTCTGTCAGCAACGACACGCTGTAGCCGACTTGCCGCAACGCAGCCGGAATCTCATCACCCGCGCCCATGATGTAACCGAGATTCTGACCATCTTTGTGCAAGTCGACGCGAACGAGCTTCCCTTCCGATTTGGGAAACAGCGTTTGAGGTGGGATGTGCTTGTACTGGATCGTGCGGATCCCTTGTGCNNCGGCTTCACCTGGAATGCGAAAACTTTTGCCTCATTCTTCTCTTTCATTGTGAACGGGATCTCGGCAGGCTGCACACTCCACCCCTTCGGCGTTTTCAATCGTACTGTGCCGGCGACTTGTGGGGTGCCGCTCCTCAGCTCGACTTCAACTTTCTTGGGATGGAGATTCGGGAACACCAGTACCGGCTCCTGCAGATTAAGGGCAACAGCGGGAACTACCTCGAACGGTCGATACTGTTCCCCTTCTACCGGATCAACCCACCGATACCGCAATGGGACGTCGAGCTCGAGTCTCTCCTTGTCTGCAATGAGCACGACGTTCGCGGAGAATGCCGGTGCGTTTTCCGGAGTGCCAACGAGGCTCTGATCCTTGATCCGATATGATCCGATCTCAGCCGACTCGCGAAGCCAGTAAGGTTGAGTAAGAGGAGCGTCCGACGGAATTCGGAATGAGAATCCCGCCTGAACGCTCTTGTTGGCGAGGAGCGGCGCGTTCAGAAGCGAATCGTTTCGGCCGGCAAAAAGGGAAACGCGCTCAACAACGAACGGAAACGTCGAGCGGTTCAGGTGTGTCACGGAAACGCGCACTTCGCCACCGGGACTCGCCGAATAGTCTGCCGCCAATGCATCGACCCAGAGTCCGGCGCACGATTTGATTACTTCCAACAGCTCCTTCCGCTTCACGTCCACCCAATAGTGGTCTTTGAATTTGGCTNNGTTTGAGGTTGGCTAGCTGCCCGTAGGCTCTCAGCAAGATTGGGAGAAGCGCAGAAGGATCTTTCGGGTCGAACGAATGATATGCCTCCGCCAGCGTCATCCCAACCGTCTCTCCTCCTTGAACTCGATTCCACGAAAGATCGACTCCGTCGAACAGATCTTGACGAGCAGTGTCGCCGGCAGTGTGCTGAAAGTAGTTTGGCAGCGTGCCACGATTCTCCGCGGCACCAAATCCCTGACTCTTGTGCATGCTTCGGCTGAGTCCGGCAATCTCGGTGAACGACTTTCCCAGAAGCGGGCTATACGTGCCAACGTCGAATGCGACCGAGTTTGGCGGAGAAGAAGCATCGCCAGATTGAAATCGGAACACGTTCCACCCCAACCTCTTCGGTTTCCAGGGCTTTACGAATTTCAGTTGCTCCGGGAATCTCGAAGGATCGCCTGCCGCCCGAAACGCTTCCTCAGCAAGGATTGCAGAGCTCGTGTGATTCCCGTGACCACCCTGAGTGGGAGTGAAACGGGATATCACCACATCCGGTCGGAGCTTCCGTATGATCCAGACGACATCTGCGAGCGTGCTCTCATGGCCCCAGATCCGGAGCGTCTCCTCCGAGTTCTTCGAGTAGCCGAAATCGATGGCGCTTGTAAAGTACTGCTCAGCACCATCGATGCCCCGCGCCGCAAGGAGTTCATGGGTTCTGATAATCCCCATCAGCTCTCCTTGCTCGGAGCCGATCAGGTTTTGCCCTCCCTCNNAGAGCCGATCCAAGGACGGTCAGCTTCTTGAGTGCGATGGCAAGTTCACCTGAGTCCATAACCCGTGGCGACTGTCCGAAGGCACATCGGGCGAGAACCAGGCTAACGAAGAAGAGAGATGAGAAGCGGCGACCGTTTATCATGTGGGGTCCGGCGTAACTGGGAGATGGTGAATGGCTGACCTCAACGGGCGTATGACGTGGCAAGTCATTCCTCGAGCGCCGAGGCAGAATTCGCGGCTTCAGCGGCCGCTTTCATCCCGTTGTGACGGGGAGAAATATACTACTCACCCTCCGCAGCCGCAAGCAAATTATGGCTGAAAACCTTAGATTGGTGCCAGTCGATCAGCCGACTTCGGACTCGCCGCGTGATTCACAGAGAATTCCCTTGTGAGCTACGCCCGGAGAATACATCGATGATCTTCGAGCACCTTGTAGATCGACTCGATCCTGCCACCAACCAGTACTCACGAAGGAGGGCTCATGCAACGCCTTCTCCGCACACGCCGATTCGTCATCTTATGTTTTCTCATCCATAGTTTTATCGCGAGCTCGACGTATTCCCGGCAACCCTCAGACAGCCTCGATGTTCTCCAGCAATCTGCCCCAAAGGTCTTTATTGATTGCGGTTACTGCGATGAAAACTTCTTGCGCACCGAAATCACCTTCGTCAATTATGTCCGCGATCCGAAGCAGGCGGATGTTCATGTTCTGCTGACGGATCAGCAAACCGGCGGGAGAGGAACCGAATTCACACTCACCTTCATCGGCCAGAATGCCTATAAGGGAATGAATGACACTCTTGCGTTTATCACGCAACAATCCGACACGGACGATATCAAGCGGCGCAGTCTTGCACGCATGTTGAAAATCGGCTTGCTGCGTTACGCAGCCAAAACGCCGATGCTGAGCCGTCTCTCCGTGAATTACGACAAGCCGGCGAAGCAAGCCGCCGCCGTCGACAAATGGGACTACTGGGTTTTTCGCATCAGCATGAATAGCTATCTCAACGGACAGAAATCACAGAGCTTCACGTCTCTGTACGGTAACCTCTCTGCAAACCGTGTGACGAACGACTGGAAGATCAATCTCTCGCTCTACGCGAACTACAACGAAAGCAATTTCACCATCGATGATGCCGAGATCTCGAGCGTCTCCCGAGGGCAAGGTTTCAACGGATCCATCGTCAGAAGCCTCGATGATCATTGGTCCGCGGGCGGGTACGTTTCTTCTTGGTCGTCCACGTACAGCAATATCAGGCTCCAGACAAGCGCGGCTCCTGCGGTTGAGTACAACCTCTTTCCATATTCGGAGTCGACACGAAGACAACTTCGGTTCCTCTATAAGGCCGGCATCAGATCATCACAATACAACGAGGAGACGATCTACGAGAAGCTGACCGAGCTACTCTTCGGGGAAAGTCTCTCAGCCACGTTGGAGTTACGACAAACGTGGGGGACGATGGAGATTTCCATCGAGGGCTCGCACTATTTTCATGATCTGAGCAAGCGCCGGCTGGTGATTTTCGGCAATCTCTCGCTCCGCATCTTCGAAGGCCTCTCGTTGAATCTCTACGGTGACTATTCCAGGATCCACGACCAGCTTTCGCTCCCAAAAGCAGGCGCATCCGCGCAGGAGGTTTTGCTTCAGCGAACCCAACTGGCGACAAACTACAGTTACTACACTTCCATCGGCTTAAGCTACACATTCGGCGCCATCTTCAATAACATTGTCAATCCTCGCTTCGGTGGGAGCGGCGGATTTTAGGACTTTCATTGCTAGATTTCTATCCGCATGCTTCCCACAAAGTTTAGAGTCGATTCAACGACCCGAAGTCGGCGCTTCGATGACGTAAAGGGACGGGTCAACAACTACTCTTGGGCCCAGGCGTCTTGTTCGTGACGAGAGCGATTCAAGTGGACTGTTTTAATGATTGTTACTCAAGTTGACCGCTTCGCA
>DMMN01000155.1 GCA_003453835.1 Bacteroidota bacterium
GATTTTTTGACGAAAGAATTACTCGAACATTTAGCGTTCGACTTCATCCTCTCGATACTGCTGGCTCCAGATCAGTCGATGGGGGGAAAAGTCGGTTGACCTGATATGCAAACTACCCGGGCTGAAGGAATCATTGAGGGCGGTATTGCTGTTGTAGGATTGCCGCCGGGCTTTCGTGACGTCGCGGCATCATCCAGAGTTGCTTTGTGAACCGGGCATCTCTCACCACACCAACCATCAAGGAGGGTCGCATGATACTCGTACGAAACGTTTTTCAGCTCAAGTTTGGAAAGGCCAGAGAGGCAAAGGCGCTTGTGAAGGAGGGAACGGAGATTCTGAAGAAAGGTGGACCGGCGTCGACTCGCTGGCTGACCGATCTCACCGGACCATTCTATATGCTTGTCATGGAATCGACGTACGAGAATCTTGCCGCGCTCGAAAACTCGATGAAAGACACCATGAGCGCACAGGAGTTTGCTGCGTGGTATCAGAAATTCACTCCGCTCGTTGAATCGGGAAGCCGGGAGATTTACTCGATCGTCGAGTAAGCGCTCAACGCGCGGCGAGGCCCATACGACTCTCTCTTCCCTCCGAAGGTGAACCATCATGCCAGAAGACCGGGATTGCGGGAAGCCTTTCTGAAGAAGTCGCAGAACTAAGAAGCATCGTTCAGCGAAGGGGGACAATTCCGTTCCCGCTGAAGCGCTTCGAATCCTCCCAAACGAAGGACGTGCCGTGCCATTCCGTCATCGAGGAACCTTTGCCGTTTGCCGAGTGCTTGTGTGCTTCTTGACATTCGTTCGGAATTTGCCAATCTTCTGCCCGCATTTCATTACCGTTTCTCCACTACCGGACTTGGGAGATCATATGACTCTAAAGGCAACATTACTGTTCCTGACGGGTTCTCTCTTTTGTTGCTCACTGGTTTCTGCGGGGCCGGGTAATCTCAAGCCCGCTCACCTTGTCTTGCACAATGGAACAATTGTCACCGTCGATTCCAAGAGGCCGCGAGCCGAGGCTATTGCCGTTCGCGGCGATCTGATCGTTGCAGTTGGGACGAACGATGAGATCAAATCGTACATTGATGCGTCAACTCAGGTGATCGACCTTCAGGGAAAGACGGCAATTCCGGGATTCATCGAAGGGCACGGACATTTCATGGGGATCGGCCAGGCAAAGATGAATCTCGATCTCATGAAGGTCAAGAACTGGGATGAAGTAGTTGCGATGGTAAAGATGGCAGCGCACAACGCTCGACCAGGTGAATGGATCCTGGGTCGGGGCTGGCATCAGGAGAAATGGGATAAGAAGCCGATCCCGAGCGTGGAGGGTTTTCCGACTCACACATCCCTCAGCGATGCATCCCCAAACAATCCCGTATTGCTTACGCATGCCAGTGGACACGCCGGGTTTGCGAATGCGAAGGCGTTGGAGCTTGCAGGAATCAACGCCTCCACACCGAATCCCGCGGGTGGCGAAATCCTGAAGGACGAACGAGGAAACCCGACCGGCCTGCTTCGAGAGACGGCGCAAGGCTTGGTCCGGCGCGCAATCAGCATANNAGTCGAGGGCGAAGCTGACGCGTGCCCAACTCGATGCCGAGTCGCGAAAGCAGGCAGAGCTGGCTGTGAAGGAGTGTCTCTCGAAAGGAGTAACGAGCTTTCAGGATGCGGGTGTGTCGTTTGAGGTGATCGATCTCTACAAGAAACTTGTGGATGAGGGGAAGCTTGGCTTGCGGCTTTGGGTGATGGTCCGAACACGGAACGAAGAGTTAGAGCGGAAACTGGCTTCCTACAAGACAATTAACTACGGAGACAAACGATTGACCGTTCGGGCCATCAAATGGTCGATCGACGGTGCTCTTGGTCCGCGCGGCGCCTGGTTGCTTGAGCCATATTCAGATCTTCCCTCCAGCAAGGGCCTCAACACATCTACAGTCGAAGACATTACAAAGAGCGCGCAACTGGCGATTCAACACGGGTATCAACTCTGCGTGCATGCGATCGGAGACCGGGCTAATCGAGAGGCGCTCGATATCTATGAAGCCACGTTCAAGGCGCATTCTGAGAAGAGGGACTTGCGCTGGCGAATCGAGCACGCACAGCACCTTCATCCGGCAGATATTCCCCGATTTGGCCAACTCGGCGTCATTGCGTCCATGCAGGGAATTCACTGCACTTCGGATGCTCCGTACGTTACTGCCCGGCTCGGTGCAAGTCGCGCGGAGGAAGGCGCCTATGTCTGGCAGAAGCTCATGAAGTCAGGAGGAGTAGTCTCGAACGGCACCGATGCGCCGGTGGAAGACGTGAGTCCCATTGCAAGTTTCCATGCCACGGTTTCAAGAAAACTGAAAGACGGTTCGGTGTTCTACCCAGATCAGCGGATGAGCCGGGAGGAAGCGCTGAAGTCGTACACGCTCAACGGTGCGTACGCCGCGTTCGAGGAGAACATCAAAGGATCGCTTTCGCCGGGGAAACTGGCGGACATCACCATCCTCTCGAAAGATATCATGAGCGTGCCCGAAGATGAGATACCGACCGCGGAGGTGGTGTACACGATTGTGGGAGGGAAAGTGGCGTTTCGGAGGTAGAGCTTCGAGCAGTGGGAGTGGGATCAATGGTGACCGCGAGATGTGGAGTAAAAATCTAAGAACCGAGATGATTTGACGTACGCTAAGAAACTTGGCACCGGCCGGATTCGACTGTCACGCTGTTCATTCATCAGGTAACTATTTTCGCGAGGGAAAGGAAAGTCCTCCAACGTTGAAACCCAACAAGCCCCGCTGTCCCTGGAGCGAAAGCGACCCGCTGTATATGTTGTATCATGACCGCGAATGGGGGACTCCCGTTCACGACGACCGGAAGTTGTTTGAGATGTTGATCCTGGAAGGCGCACAGGCTGGATTAAGCTGGATCACGATTCTCCGGAAGCGGGAGAACTACATGAAGGCGTTCGACAACTTCGACGCGAACCGCATCGCCGGATACGATAAACGGAAGGTAAAGCAGCTTCTTACCGACGAAGGGATTGTCCGTAACCGGATGAAGATCGAAGCCACGATTGGAAATGCGAAGGCCTTTCTTGAAGTTCAAAAAGAGTTCGGCTCCTTCGACACATACATCTGGCGATTTGTAAAAGGAAGGCCAAGATTAAATAGATGGAGGTCGTTGAAGGAAATCCCGCCAACAACGCCGGAGTCGGAGGCGATGAGCAAGGAATTGAAGCTGCGCGGTTTCCGGTTTGTCGGCCCGACGATCTGTTACTCTTTCATGCAGGCTTGCGGACTGGTGAATGATCACCTCACCACCTGTTTCCGTTTCAAGAACAAGTAAAGGACAGGGTTCAATAGGCGGACGATCAACAGTTTTTGTTCTTACTCATCATCACCCCACATCTTCTCAAGCCTAGGAGAATCAGCTATGATGAAGAAACTCACGCCTAATATTATGGTGAACGATGTAAACGCGACCGTTCCGTTCTACAAAGACGTGCTCGGATTTGAGATGGTCATGAGCGTTCCGGAAACCGGTCTCTTTGATTGGGCTCTGTTACGAGCCGGTTCGGTCGAAATCATGCTCCAATCCACGTCAAGTCTCACCCGCGATCTTCCTGAGTTCAACGGCAAACCGGCAGGCGGCACTTTGATATTCTACATCGACGTAAAGGATGTGAGGCAGCTTCACGCATCGGTGAAAGGGAAGGTCGCCATAACGAAGGAGATGCAGAAGACTTTCTACGGCACAGAGGAGTTCACCATTAAAGACCCCAACGGATATTATCTCACGTTTGCCGGCGGCGGAGAGTGAGATGAGATCGAAGAAAACAATTGTCAAAGACCTTCAGGTTATCCCCGGCGTCGGAAGAAGCATTGCGGAGGATCTATGGGAGTTGGGGATTCGCTCGGTTTCGGACCTCAAGGGGAACGATCCAGAAAAGCTCTACGCGAGGCGTTGTATCCAGCAGGGTGTCCAAATCGATCGCTGTCTTCTCTACACGTTCCGATGCGCCGTCTACTTCGCATCGCAATCAAAGCACGATCCGGAGTTGTTGAAATGGTGGAATTGGAAGGATCGGCGCTGATTCCGAAGCTTCCCAACTGCAAACCCAACTGAGAATCTCGGCAAACCTCCTCCCATTCCATCGTGAAACCATCTCCTCTTGCTTTGCTCACGGCTATCATGCTCGTGTTCTGGATTTCAGCCGAGGCACAGACGCCACAGAAACCCCTCCAGCGCCTCAGTGGGACAATCACACTCGACGGACTGAGCAACGAGACCGCATGGAAGAACATCCAACCCTTCCCGCTCATCATGTTCGGGCCGACGTATGAAGGAACACCCACCGAGCGCACGGAGATTCTGATGGCGTACGACGAGAATTTCATTTACGCGGCAGCGCGTTGCTATGATTCGATTTCTTCAAGTATCCAGGCAAACTCCCTTTCGCGCGACGGCTTCAACCCGAGTGACGATGGGTTCTTCCTCGTCCTCGATACATTCAACGACAACGAAAATGCGCTCAGCTTTATAACGAATCCCTCCGGCATACGCGAAGACTGGGCGATCTTCAACGACGCGGAGTCGCAAACGGCTCCCCCGTTCAACTCAAGCTGGAACACGTTTTGGGACGTGGCCACTGCACGCACGGACGAGGGATGGTTTGCCGAAATACGCATTCCGTTCTCGAGCCTTCGATTTGAGGATCAGCAGGGTCATGTGACCATGGGGGTGATTGTCTCCCGCTACATCGCCCGCAAGAACGAGCTTCACATCTTCCCGAACATCCCTCCAAAGTGGAGCTGGGCCCTGGTAAAACCCTCCGTTGCACAGGATGTGACGATGGAGGGCGTGTACAGGCACAATCCTGTCTACATCACGCCGTACCTCCTTGGGGGTCTGGGTCGCGACTTTGACCTCAACGACGAAGAGACGGCATATGTCCGATCCGATTCCCGCAAGCGTGAGCTCGGTCTCGATCTCAAGTACGGCATCACGAGCAATCTCACGGTTGACCTCACGTACAACACGGATTTCGCGCAAGTGGAGGCCGACGACCAACAAGTGAACCTCACGCGGTTCTCCCTTTTCTTCCCGGAAAAGCGGCTCTTCTTTCAGGAGCGATCCAGCATCTTCGACAACAATCTCGGCGGCGACAATCGACTGTTCTACAGCCGAGCAGTCGGGTTATCCGAAGAAGGCCCTGTAAAGATCTACGGCGGCGCCCGGCTCGTGGGCCGCGTTGAATCATGGGATATTGGTTTTCTCGAGATGCAAACAGCGAAGAGCATCGATCTCCCTTCGGAAAACTTCGGGGTCCTTCGGCTCAGGCGTCGCGTGCTCAACGAATTCTCCAACGTCGGGTCGATCATCACGAGTCGCGTGGGAACCGACGGAAGCTACAGTTACGCGGGGGGCCTTGATGCAACACTTCGCCTCTTCGGCGACGACTACCTCGTTCTCAACTGGGCGCAGACGCTTGATGACAGTCTCGTGAAAGCACATGCAGTGAGCGTCACGAACACCGCCAGAGCACGCGTACAGTGGGAGCGGCGGACGACGCTTGGCTTCGGATATGAAGCGAGCATGAGTTATGCAGGACCGGAGTTCGATCCCGCCGTCGGATTCGCACCCCGCGTTGACTACTATCGGATAGGAGACCGGGTGTTTTACGGATGGTTACCCGGCGAGACTTCCTCGCTGCAAGGTCACGTTCTTTCGTTCACTGCCAACGCGTTCTTCCGCAAGAGCGACGGGCAGATTGAATCTTCGGAGATCGGCCCCGAATGGACCGCCGGTTTCAAATCGGGCGCCTCCGCGATCATCACCCTAAAGCACCTGACGGAATCGTTAACCGAATCGTTCGAGATCTCCGACCAAACCGAAGTACCGGCAGGGAACTATAACTTCACCAATCTCAGAATCTTCTACCAGTCGCCGTGGGGAAGCCTTCTGCGGAGTAGCTTCAATCTTGACGCAGGATCATTCTACGATGGGACCCGACTCTCCATTGGTACCACCCCAACATGGAGTATCTCGCGTCACGTGGAGTTGAGCGGCGATTACCAGTTCAACCGGGTCAGATTCTCAGACCGAAACCAGGCCTTTGACGCCCACATCATGCGGCTTCGGGTAAAGGCCACTCTCAACACCGAGTTGTCGGCCGCATCTTTCATTCAGTACAGCAGTGACGCTCATGATGTTACCGTCAATTTCCGATTCCGCTACAATCCGCGGGAGGGGAATGACTTCTATCTGGTGTACAACGAAGGTATCAACACCGATCGCCTCCGGGAATTGCCTGTTCTTCCATCGAACAGCAGCCAAACGGTCTTGCTGAAGTACTCCCACACCTTCCAGTTCTGAGCCTGCCCTCCAGACACGCTCATTCGCCATCCCTCCTCCGGAAGATCTTGCCCACGAAGCCACCGCGCATATCTTGCACTTGAGAGAATCATCCTTTAGACTTCTTCGCCCCAAATGAACGGGATCACGATGCGGAAATGGATCGAACGGATCTTTGTTAATTCAAACATCCTTCGCCTCTGGTCGGGACAGGTTATCTCACAGACCGGCGACTCGATGTTTCAGATCGGTTTGCTCTGGCTCGCTCTCGAGGTAACCGGATCAAACGCCATGGCGGGATCCATCGCCATGATGGGATACCTTCCCACCCTCCTCTTCGGCCTCCTTGCAGGAGCCCTCGCAGATCGAGCCGACAAACGCATGTTGATGCTTGCAGCGGACTTCGCCCGCGGCATCGTCGTTCTTTTTGTGCCCGTTCTCTATTTTGTCGATGGACTCAGCGGGCTGGTTCTCGGTTTGATAACGTTCGGCATCGCACTCTTCAATGCCGTTTTCAATCCGGCACGCGATTCCTTGACGGTTCTCCTCGCTCGGAAGGAGCAGTTAATTCGTGCCAACTCGCTTATTCACACCTCCTGGCAATTCGCGCTCCTGCTCGGGCCCCCGTTGGCCGGCCTTCTCATACCGCTGGTAGGGATTGTTCATCTCTTCACGATCGATGCCGCGACGTTTTTTCTCTCTTTCTACTGTATCTATCTCATTCGCGTCCCGAAAGTTAAAACAGTCTCGGATCGCGCATCCTTTTGGCAACTTCTCCATCTTTCTTGGAGAGATGTCGCAGAAGGTCTCCGGTACGCTCGTGCCGACCGGCGGATCTGGGCGCTTCTGATGATTACGCTCATCGATAATCTGTTCATCATGGGTCCGGCGATCATCGGCGCCCCGATCTTTGTGCGGGAAGTACTGAAGGAAGGGGTCTCATCCTATGCATACCTCGAGTTGGCATACGCCGTGGGCATGCTCATTGGCACGGTTGGGTTGAATCTTGTCAGTCATCGATACCGAAAGAGCCACGTTCTTCTTTGGGGAATCATTCTTGACGGAATAACTTTTCTTCCTCTTCTCTGGGTGACGACCTTTTGGGGAGCGTTTCTGACCGTTGTCGTTCACGCAACCGTCATACCGATGATCATCATTCCCCGGCCAACGCTCATTCAGAAAGTTGTCCCCCACAACCTCCAGGGTCGTGTCTTCAGCATGATCGACGTTGCAGTCGTCGGCTGCACCGCCGTCTCGCTGACGTTGACTGGCATCGTTGCGGAGTTCGTTCCGATCAACATCATCTTCGGTTTCATCTCTTTTCTTGCCGCAGGCTCCGGTGCCGTGGGCTGGCTGATCAAGGAGTTCAGGGATACGGAGTGAAGAGTTGGTTCACGATCGAAGATCAGAATTCATGTTGTTGGCTATCGAGCTTTGCGGCGGGATGAGGAAGTCGTCGCCCGGCTTTGCTGAGGAGGAAGAATCGAGTTTGTTTTCAGTCGAACGATGGCTACCTTGACGTGTTTCTTGCTCGGATCGGAAGTCCATATCAAGTAATAAGGAGAGGTAGTGTCACCTTCCCCTTCCAGATTTCAAGTTATCTCGGCCTTCGCGGCAGTGTATGTTGTTTGGGGTTCGACGTATCTCGCCATCCGGTTTGCGGTTGAGACTCTCCCCCCGTTGCTCATGGCTGGTGCCCGCTTCATTGTTTCGGGCACGTTCCTTTACGCGTGGATGAGG
>DMMN01000165.1 GCA_003453835.1 Bacteroidota bacterium
CCCGTCCATCTTGAACTCCGACGATCTCAACCTCCAAGATCACCACATCGTTCCCGGTGGATTCGAGTTTTCTCCTGAGGAGCTCCGAGAACATTTCTCTTGCCGTCATCAGATTCGAACCTACGGCAATCGGCTCTTCTGATGCAAAGCCAATCTCAAGGAGAGTCTTGAATCGCTCGCAGTGTCCGGGATAGCGAAGAGTTTTGTAATCGAGATCGCGGACTCTTCCCTCGAACATCTGCGGGAGGAATGATGAACCGCCCGAGGTGTGGAAAGCCTCCAATCTTCCAATCGGGGGAGGAAACTCGATCGTTTCCACCTCCGTCATCGTATCGACATACGTCACCTTGCCCTCTCGAAGAATCGTCGCCTGGCCGATGTACTCATTGAGCAAACCTTCAACGGAAAACAGAAGTTGGTAGTTCAAAGGAGGTTTTGGATGCTGAGGCAACCCGCCCACCCGGAGCCTGATTCTCTCGACAGACTCGAACGACTCCGCGCCGCGGGCAGCAAGAATATTCGCGAGACCGGGTGCAAGCCCGCAATTCGGCACGATCGCTACGCCGGCCGCCTTTGCCTTCGAGTCGAGGCTCCTTTGCTTCATGACGATCTCGTCGTTTCCTCCAAGATCACAAAAGTGAACGCCAGCCTCGATCGCTGCTTTTGTGAGCAGGAAATTGTGCCGAAAGGAGACTGCTCCGAACACGCAGTCCGGGCCGGCCATCAACTCGATGACGTTATCGAAGTAGTCAACATCTATTGCTACGGTTCGGACCTTTGGTGATCCGATCCTCGCGGCGGACTCGCGGGCGCGGTCGAGGTTAATATCCGCCAGAGTGACTTCCTCCACGCCTCCTGATCGTGCCAGATCGAACGCAAGCGCGCTTCCCATCAACCCGGAGCCGATAACGAGGGCTTTCATTTCGCACCGTGCGGTGTCGGATGAATCATCGTGAACCTCGTGCTATTTTCTTATCTCCCCAGTTTCCATGCTCCAAAAGAGGAGATCGAGCTCATCCACCGGAATGCCGATGTCGTTTGAGAACGTGATGAATCGTTTTTCGATAGCGAGATAGCTCTTGCGCGAGAGAGATACCGGCAAGCTTCGAATGACACCATACCGCTTCAGATTTCGAAGGATGTGTCGGTCGAGGATCGTGAGCCCGCCGTTCCTCCCGACGTTTCGGAGAAAATGCGTTGCCTCCTTGAGGCCAAGGCCCTTCACGTTTCCTACCAGCCACTCGCGAATTTCGACAGCCGGCGCCCCGTTCCGAAGAGCTGCCGAGATCCTCGGGAATTCTTCCTTCAGTTTAAAAAGATAGCCCGACTTCACCCTGTGAAAGCGTACGTAGTTCGCTCCATCGCGCAAGATGGGCTCGGGATCTATGGGCTGAGTTTCGAAGGAAAGCTCCCGGAGCCGCTCCACCGCCTTGTCGGCATTCGCCGCGCTCGTCTGCGGAGTCAGCAAGCAGTAAAGGATTTCGTAGAAGTAGGACGATCGTCGAACCTCAGCAAACGCACGGAGGCGGCGCCGAATGGCCTGTCGCTGTACGGCGTGCAATCGAAGGAGTTCCGCGATTTCCTGTTTCTTGTATTTGTTGATCTGTTTCACGACTCGGGCATCGAGATCTGAATCGCCGTACGGCTTGATCGAGTTGCTATCAATCCGTCCCTCTCGAGATCTGTCAAGAGTTTCGTGAGCCAAGCCTTGTCCCGCCGGCTGAAGTTCGGCTTGAGCATTCTGCCGAGCGTAGGAAACGGGATCGACCGATTGGCGTCGAGGTTCCTGAGTGCTTCGACGACTCGACCACGGTAGACGCGGTTGGGAACACCGTCGCGTGCAGGTTCCGACTTTGCTTTTGACCTGGCGCGCCGCTTGACTGCAAACGCGCTCCCACAGTGCCTGTTGACTGGACACCGCTCGCAACGAGGACTCGCCGCCGTGCAGATTGACGCTCCCAAATCCATAAGGGCCTGGTTCCATTCGAAGGCGAGCCCGCGTGGCAGCATCCGCGCTCCAATTTCCCAGGCGCCCTTGACTCTTTCCTGCGGAGTGGAGGCCTTCTCCAGGAGTTTTGGGAAGAGGCGCGAAAAGACGCGAAAGACGTTTGTGTCGACTACCGGCACTTGCTCGTGGAAGGCAAAGCATGCTACTGCGTGAGATGTATATGGCCCGACACCGGGAAGCGCCCGGAGCCGGTCGATCTCGCGCGGCATTCGTCCGCCGTGTTGATCAAGAACGGCCCTTGCGAGCTGCTGCAACCGCAACGCCCGACTATTGTAGCCCATCCCCCGCCAGGCACGAATCACATTGGATGTCTTCGCGTGCGCGAGAGACTTCAAGGTGGGAAATCGGCGCAGGAATATCGGATACTTGACGTTGACACGACTCACTTGCGTTTGTTGGAGCATGACTTCCGAAACGATGACACGGTAGGGATCGCGTTTATTTCGCCACGGAAGAGCGCGGCCGTTCTTCCGGTACCATCGGAGGATCGCCCGCGTGATTCTCGATTTCCGATCGCCGGGGATCGAACCTCTCATCCCGCTTCTCTTAGTCGCGCGACGAATGGCTTGTTCCCTTCAAGAATGTCGAGAGTGTCGAGCTCAGCAATTCGAATCCACCGGATCTCTTCGAACACGTTGTTCTTCGGCTCGCCAGAGAACTTCGACACGAAGCAGTATGCCACTTCGAACTCGCCTCCATCGTCATAGTACGATGATTGAATCTCGGTTCGATCTGCACCGTCGATTGAGAGGGAAAGCTCCTCCCGCAACTCTCGTTGAAGGCAGTCGAGAACGCTCTCGCCGGGTTCCAACTTTCCCCCCGGGAATTCCCACTCCAACGCGTAGCGAGAGCCTCGTTTCCGTTGGCAAACGAGAATCTTTCCGTCTCTGCTCAATATCCCGACCGCCACCTTTCTCATACGGTCGAAAATATACCACTTGGCAGTCTCATTTCCAACGGATTGACCTGCAACGGCTCTNNGTGGCTTCTATATCGGATTTGAGGCCTGCAACGGCTCGGTAGGGAATCCAAATGCCTGTCTCCGCTTTGCGGGTGTTCCTGTACTTCGTAAGCGACTTTGGGGAAGATTTGTTGTACATTTTCGACGCGTGAAATGAACATGAACGTGAAACCAAAACAGCCTCTCGTCCACCTTCTTCTGATTCTCATCGTTGGGTATTGTGTTGGGTACGCAGGCTCCTCGCGCACAAATGACACGACCCGCTCGAGTGGAGTCATCAACGTCTATTTCAACAAGAGCGTCGATCATTCCATTGCTCGCGGAGAGCTGTCCCGCGTCGTCTCCCTCAACTCAAAACTCATTGAACGGATCGATGCGACGAAATTCTCGATTGACGTAGCTCTCTATAATATGAGTGGGACGGTCGGTGACGGCGTCGCCACGGCGTTGATCAGGGCAAAGAGCCGCGGTGTGAAGATTCGTTACATCCTCGAAAAGGACGAAGAAAACAAAGTCCCGATCAACAGGCTAAAAGCCGCCGGAGTGCCGATTATTAACGACGCATTCGACCCGATCAATAACGGATCAGGACTGATGCACAACAAGTACCTCGTGTTCGACTTCCGTGACTCAAGCTCGGCGCTCGATGACTGGGTGTGGACAGGTTCCTGGAACGTGACAGATCCCGGAACGAACAGTGATATGCAGAATGTGGTCGAGATTCAGGATCAGTCGCTCGCCAAGGCCTACACGATGGAGTTCGAGGAGATGTGGGGGAGTTCCAGCGATCTGCCGGATGCTTCCCGCTCCCGATTTGGTTTCCGGAAACTCGACAATACCCAACACCTGTTCACCATACAGGGAGTGCCGGTGGAACTGTACTTCAGTCCTTCCGACAAAACGACGAGTTACATCAACAGCAGATTGAGCAACGCAACGGGGTCGATCAACTTCGCGCTTCTCACGTTTACCCGATCCGATCTTGCGTCGACGCTGAAGGCCAGGAAAAACGCCGGATTGAAGGTCCGGGGTCTGCTCGACAATGGAACAGACAGCGGATCTCAATACTCATTTTTTGTGGCGAACGAAATCGATGTTCGGTTGAAGAAGACC
>DMMN01000269.1:0-3477 GCA_003453835.1 Bacteroidota bacterium
GTTCGACGGTTATGGAGCCAAACTCTTCTCTCGGTGTGCTGAGAAATGGCCCGCCGGAGGCGGTTAGAATCAACCGGGCAATGTCCGAACGATCTTCCCCCGCAAGACACTGCAAGATAGCGCTATGCTCGCTGTCTATCGGGATAAGCTCAACCCCATACTCCCTGACGAGCGCAATGATCAACTCTCCGGCAACTACGAGTGTTTCTTTGTTTGCCAGAGCGATCGTCTTCCTTTGTTTAATGGCCGCGATGGTCGGCTTCAGTCCGGCGAAACCAACGAGTGAGCTGATAACAATGTCAACATCGTCCCGTGAAACGACTTCCTGGAGCCCTGCTTCACCGGACAGGACCTCAACCGAGCCGTCAACCAGCTTCTTCATCGCAGAAGCATTCTCTTCGTCAAGAACGACAACGCCCCTTGGCTGAAACTCCGTTACCTGTTTCCGAAGGAGATCAATGTTCTTATTGGCGGTGAGGTAGGTAACGCGAAATCGCTCGGGAAAATTCTTGAGAACTTCAAGGCTGTTCTGCCCGATAGAGCCTGTTGCGCCGAGAAGAGCAATATTTCGTACCGAAGGACTCATTAACTCAGGAAAAATGTAAGCAAATAAGGAGGGCAAGTCAAGGAAACCGGAAGATGACCTGAGATGTTGTTTCTTCCATGCTCGTGATGATTCCGTCATCTGAGCCCACATCACTATGATAACACTCCCTTTTTTGATATATTCTCTCAATCAAGATGCAACCAAATCCGATGAATGCGTCTATTGACAAAGAGATCGTCCTCGTGTTGCTGATGATCGGTGCGTCCGCGCTTCCCCTGCGCGCGCAGGAAACCGATCTCTCTCCGCGCTTTCGGCTTGCCCAAAACTTTGAACAAGCGGGCGAGTGGGAACGCGCGATTGCACTCTACGAGCAATTGCTGGAAGCCGAGCCGCAGAACTACATGTTCTTCGACGGCTTACGCCGGGGCTATACAAATCTCAAGAAGTATGACAAGGCAATCGATCTGGTGCGGCAGCGACTGACGATCCAAAAGGATGATATCAACCTGCTTGCCATTATGGGCGGACTTTATTATCAGTCGGGGAGCGCGCAGGCAGCAGATTCACTCTGGAACATCGTGATCGAGGGTGACAGGAAAAACTCTGTACGGTATCGTCTCGTTGCGAGTCAAATGATCGAATTCCGCCTCTATGAGAAGGCCATTCGGATCTATCTGGCCGCTCGAATCGCAACGGAGAACATGGATCAGTTTGTCGAAGAGTTAGCCTTGCTCTATGCCGCCCTGCAGCAATATGAAGAAGCTACGCATGAATATGTTCGAATGCTTCGGTCAAAGCCGCAACAGCTCAGCTACGTCCAGGCGCGGATTGCGGCGTTTACGGGAAGGGAGGAGGGAAGAAAGGCCGCCATCAAAGTTGCCCGGCAGGAAGTCCGGCGCTCGCCGAACGATCTTTCGTTCCACGCCCTGCTCGCCTGGTTGTACATAGAGGGGAAGGAATTCGACTCTGCTCTTTCGGAATACCGGATCATTGATCGGTTAAGCAATGCCGACGGTGGTGAGCTCTTTCAGTTTGCCCAACGTGCGATGCAGGAGCAGGCGTACCCGGCGGCAGCAAGAGCATTTCGCGAGGTGGTTGATGAACACCCCGAACATCGGATGATTCCGTACGCCCGGTTCGGCTTCGCGCGGGCAGTTGAGGAACTTAGCATCGGATCCGACACATTGACCGGGATTCGAATCGAAAGACCGACCGGACTTCCCCAGACCGGGATGAAAGATCGGGCCGAACCGGTTTCCGAGACCCGTCCAAGCTTTCAGGGAGCTATGAGTCTCTATGAAGCTCTCGTTTCAGATTATCCCAGTTCTGATGTAGCAATGCAAGCCTTCTACCGCATCGGAACCATCAGATATCAACGATTCTTCGACCTTGACGGGGCCTTGAGCGCCTTTGACGGCCTGAGAGCCTTCCCGCTTAGTTCACCGCTTCAGTTCGAGGCGACGGTGTCGAGCGGCGAGGTTTACACCGCGAAAGGCGATCTCCTCAAAGCCCGGCGCGAGTATCTTTCGCTTCTCCCAACCGCACGAGAGCAGCAGCGGGATCAGATTCTCTTCCGGCTGGCAGAGCTGGACTACTTCGAGGCGGGATTCGACACAGCGCTGGCGCGGCTCAAAGGAATTACCTCGAACGTGAATACCGACCTCGCCAACGATGCCCTGCAGCTACAGTATTTCATCCAGGAGAACAAAGCGTCTGCGCATGTAGCTCTTTCGGAGTTTGCGGCCGCCGATCTCCTGATGCGACAACACAAATACTCTGAGTCGCTTTCCCGGTTCATTGAAATCACAAGAGCATATCCACCGGCGTTGTTACTTGACGATGGGATGATGCGGCTTTCAGAGCTTCACCTCCTTCTGCATCAGGCTGGCGCCGCACTTGAAGTTCTTCGGCAGGTTGCAAACGAGATGCCGTCGAGCATTCTGAGAGATAAGGCACAATTACGCATTGGAGAAGTCTACGAAAAGGTGTTGAAGAACGATGCAAAGGCCATCGAAGCGTACGAAGGAATCCTGATAAAATATCCCTCTTCTCTCTATGTGGAAGAGGCGCGGAAACGAATCCGGTTACTGAGGGGAGATACGATCTAGCCGATGGAATATTCGATAGGTTCACGAACCGGGAATGTAGGGGATCGACATCCCGGAGGTATTGGCAGACGCCCGAAGGGTCGCAGAGAGATGCTTCGAGCGCTTCTTGTCGTCTTCTTGCTTCTCCTTTCTGCGGCCATTCTCCATTCCCAATCCAAGCTTCTCATTCCGATGGATCTCAAGCAGACAGATCACCTGAAGTCGTACGGAGTCGCTTTCTGGGTATTGCAACATAACGGAGAGGTGGACTGGCTGTTGAACTATCGCGGTGGGTCGTTCATGATGGACTACACCGATGTGGCGGCGCGCGAATGCCGGATTCGCGGCGTGCTGTTTGAGCCGCTGAGCGCCTCCGAAGCAGCCTCCATTCATGCTGAAGTGCAGCGGGACGACAACAACAAGGATGTAGTGCGTCTCGAGAAAGCTCCGAAGATCGCGGTATACGTTCCTCCAAACTTCAAACCATGGGATGACGCAGTGACTCTTGCGATGGAGTACGCGGAAATTCCGTACACCAAAGTGTGGGATGAAGAAGTTCTCTCGGGAAAGCTCTCGGAATACGATTGGCTTCACTTGCATCACGAAGACTTTACCGGGCAGTACGGAAAGTTTTACGCGAATTACCGATACGCTCAGTGGTACATCGAACAGCAGTTGTTGTACGAGAAGGAGGCTCAACGGCTGGGATTCAGAAAAGTCTCCGACGAGAAGAAATCCGTTGCGCGGGCGATTCGAGAGTACATCGGGAGCGGCGGGTTCATGTTTGCGATGTGTTCGGCAACGGATAGCTACGATATTGCGCTTGCCGCAGAAAGCATTGAT
>DMMN01000269.1:3497-4178 GCA_003453835.1 Bacteroidota bacterium
TTCACGTTGTTTGAATTCTCCGCGAAGTACGATCCGGTCCCGACTATGCTGACACAGAATCATGTATCGATCGTGAAGGGATTTATGGGTCAGACGACGGCATTCAGAAAGGGGTTGATCAAGCGAACGGTCGTCGCGCTTGCGCAGCGCGAGGGAACGGAGGAGGTAAAGTACATTCATGGCAATTTTGGCCGCGGCACGTTTACGTGGTACAGCGGACACGATCCCGAGGATTATCAACATGCGGTGGGTGATCCGCCGACCGACCTCGCGCTCCATAAGAATTCACCCGGCTATCGCCTTATCCTCAACAACGTCCTCTTCCCGGCGGCAAAGAAGAAACAACAGAAGACGTGAAAGCTCCTCATCTTGACAAGGGGCATCGAAAAGCGCAGTTAGGATCGACTCTCCGGCCATAGCCATGTCGAACACAATCGTAAGATATTCCTATCACGATCTTCTCACGACCCCGGAGGATGGCGACCGCCATGAGATCTTCGAAGGAGATCTTATCGTAACGGCTTCCCCGAGTTATGCACATCAGAATGCGGTAACAAACATCGTGCATATTCTCGCATCGCACATCAAACTACACCGTCTTGGCAAAGTGCTCACAGCGCCATTAGATATTTGTCTCGATGAAGAGAGGGTCGTGGATTCGAATTCAAGCGCTACGCGCTG
>DMMN01000182.1 GCA_003453835.1 Bacteroidota bacterium
ATTCCGCACACCTCACGTCTCCATTGTCGTCTTCGCTGTATTGCTTTGGTTGTTGGCCGTGCTCGGGAGCTTTCAATGGAACGCGACACTCTCTGCCGTTGCGCGTCTCTTCAACTACGGCATCGTCTGCGCCGCTCTGATCCAACTGCGTCGGCAACAACCCGATGCGGTCGCGTTTCGGCTCCCGTTCAGCTCCGTGGCCGCGGGACTTGGTATTCTGTTTTCGCTCTACCTGCTATCGGGCATGGGTGTCGGAGAGTTTGTGGCGATGATGTTGATCGCAGCGGTCGCGCTGGTCCATTGGCTTNNGGTCAATAGCGGAGTGTTGCTTCGAGACTCAAATCCGTTTACCTTCGCGTCCATCTCATCTCAAGAAGGAGGCTCCAGCCATGATTCTCTGCATCTCGTTTCGCTTCGCCGTTGATCCTCTCTCAAGGATCTTCTCACAGCGAATGGTTTTGGCTTCGCTTTTCGTTTCCCTCATTTCATCTTCCCTCGGCGCCCAGCCTAAATTCACCGTTAGCTTCGGCAAACAACTGAGCTCGATTCCCCTCGATGGGCGCGTGCTCGTCATGCTCTCTGCCGATACAGCGAACGAGCCTCGCTTCCAAATCAACGATGGCCCGGGGACTCAACAGATCTTCGGCATCAACGTTGAAGGCCTACGACCAGGTCAGGCTGCGACAATCGGCAAGGGTACGCTCGGCTATCCTAAAAGAAGTCTTCTCGATATCCCGCCCGGCGANNCGGATTCAGGCCCTTCTGCACAAGTATGAGACGTTCCACCGAGCCGACGGTCACACCGTGAAGCTCCCGATGGACAGGGGCGAAGGACAACAATGGAACCGCGCGCCCGGCAATCTCTACAGCATTCCGAAAACCGTACGCATCGATCCGAGAGGAAACCAGACAATCTCCCTCACGCTCGAAAAAGAAATTCCTCCCATCCCCCCACCGAAGGATACAAAGTACATCAAGCATCTCAAGATCAAGAGCGAGAAGCTTTCAAGATTTTGGGGCCGGGATTTTTACCTTGGCGCCAACGTTCTCCTTCCTCACGGCTGGGAGGAGCATCCGGAGGCGCGATATCCGGTTGTCGTCTTTCACGGTCACTTCTCGCCCACGTTCGGGGGCTTCCGTGAAGTGCCTCCGGATACAAACCTGAAGCCGGACTACAGCGAGCGCTTTCGGATCAACGGTTACAACAAGATCCAGCAGGAGCTTGCCTACAGGCTCTTCAAAGATTGGACGGGCCCGGGATTTCCCCGCTTCATCGTGATGGAAATCCAGCATGCCAATCCCTTCTACGACGACTCCTACGCCGTAAACTCCGCAAACCTCGGTCCCTACGGCGAGGCGATCATGCAGGAGCTCATTCCGTTCGTCGAGAAGAGATTCCGCGGAATCGGCCAGGGCTGGGCTCGCTTCACCTACGGCGGATCGACCGGCGGGTGGGAAGCGCTGGCTGCTCAAGTCTTCTACCCCGATGAGTTCAACGGATGTTGGGCAGCGTGCCCGGATCCAATTGACTTTCGCGCCTACACGGTTGTAAATATTTATGAAGATGAGAACGCCTACTTCGTGAACAGCAAATGGAAGAAGACGCCGCGGCCGGGCAAGCGCAATCACATCAACGAAGTCACTGCAACGCTCGAAGAGGCGAATCTTCTTGAGCTCGTGCTCGGCACCAAGAGTCGTTCCGGCCAGCAGTGGGACATCTGGGAGGCCGTTTATTCACCCGTGGCCGAGGACGGATATCCAAAACCGATCTGGGACAAGCTCACCGGAAAGATCGACAAAAAGGTGGCTGAGTACTGGCGGGAGAACTATGATCTCGGCTACATTCTGAGACGCGATTGGGCAACACTCGGACCAAAGCTTCGCGGGAAAATCCATCTGTATGTCGGCGAGCTGGATAATTTCTATCTAAACAACGCGGTGCGGCTGGTGGAGCAGTTCCTCAAGACCACATCGAATCCATACTATGACGGCGAGGTGGACTACGAGTGCCTTGCCGAACATTGCTGGAACGGAGATCACAGCAATCCGATCTGGATATCCAGACTGATGTACGTCCAATTGCACACACCGAAGATGATGGAGAGAATACGAAAAAGCGCACCCCCGGGTGCAGATACGACAAGCTGGCGGTACTAAGAAAGGCGTTGCTAATTTCATCGAGGTGGTCAACGATTGACGTGTCGAGAAGTATCCTTTCCCTCTGATTGTCGAAATCAAAGGGGTCCGCCGAGAAGCTGCAGAAGAGAAGAGACCCACGATGGGGACATGCGTGACACGATCCGTGAATCATCTCGGCACGCACGGTAGGTAGACCCTCTCGGGGTTGACCGAAATGTATCACATCGAAGTTGATTTCGAAGAAAGGATTCTGTTTCCATAAACGAATTTGCAGCATGACATCATGAACAAACACGACGCATCTGGACTTCGCAAACGGACCGCCAAAGGAAACGCCGATATTGTGGCTTCCGATTACGACCGGTTCCTATCCGCCCTCAAAACACGCATTCAAACGGCCCGTCTTTCAGCCGCACGCGCGGTCAATCGCGATTTGGTCTTACTCTACTGGGATATCGGTCGTTCCATTGTGGAAAAACAGAAGTTGTTGAACTGGGGCGATTCGGTGGTTAAGATGGTGGCGGAAGATCTGCAGAAGGAATTCCCTGCAATGGCGGGCTTCTCCCAGGCGAATATCTGGCGGATGCGCCAATTCCACATGCTCTACTCCAGTGATGCAATTCTCGCACAGGCTGTGCGAGAATTGAAAAGCCGAGTCCCCGGGCAAGAGGCGCCATCATTTCTGGAACAAGCTGTTCCAGAAGGCACAAAAGCGCCTACTGGATCCGCTGAGAGCCCAAATCTCGCACAAGTTGTGCGAGATTTGGTGGCAGCCGTCCCCTGGGGACATCACGTCCTTCTTCTCGGCAAGACCAAATCAGCACCAGAGTTGTTGTACTACATTCGGGCCACAGCCCGCTTCGGATGGTCCCGCAATGTTCTTCTCAATCAAATCAAGGCCGGGGCTTATGAGCGGGCCGTGACGGAAAGGAAAACGCATAACTTTCCGCTCGCTCTACCGGAATATCTTGCCGAACAGGCGGAAGAGTGGATGAAAAGTTCATACAATCTCGAGTTCCTCGGCATCCGCCGCGAGATCAAGGAGCGGCAACTGGAAGACCGTCTCCTTGAGCGCTTGCGCGAATTCATTCTCGAGCTTGGCTACGGTTTTTGCTTTGTGGGCCGCCAACACCGCCTGGTGTTGGGGCGGAAGGAATACTTCATTGACCTGCTCTTCTACCACCGGTTCATTAAAGCACTCGTGGCTTTTGATTTGAAGGTAGGCCCCTTCGAACCCGAGTACGCCGGCAAGATGGATTTCTATCTCAACCTGCTGAACGACAAAGAGCGCGCACCCGACGATCACCCTTCGATCGGCATCATCCTTTGCGCGGAGAAGGACAATCTGGAAGTCGAATTCGCTCTGAAGTCGAAAACCAATCCTATCGGTGTGGCAGAATACCATCTCCAGTCCAGGCTCCCGCCTGAGCTCAAAGGAAAACTTCCAAGCGCAAGGCAATTGATGGATGTCGTTCGCCCCATCTTGCCCACCAAGAGATAGAGATTAAGGATGCTAGACACCGACACAAAACGCCTCATGTACGCCTCAAACTCATGACGTATGCCGGTCAAAAACCACGTACGTCCAATTGCACGCACCGAAGATGATGGAGAGGATACGAAAGAGCGCGCCCCCGGGTGCAGATACGACAAGCTGGCGGTACTGAGAGGGGACTTGAGGGAAGAGTGAATGATGGGGCGATGGGAGATTCGGAGAACCGATCTGCAAGAACAAGGAAAGATGGATTCGTCTTATAGAAATACTGGACCCTCAGGCCGGCGTCAGTCCACGCGCCTGCATCCGCTTCACGTACTTTTTCCGCTCATCCTCGTTTGCTACATCTCGTGCAGCGATCTCGGCCATTCTCCCGATGAGATCGATTGGCGGATCGGAAGTCCGGAGGATGTACAGCTTGACGGCTCGGTCCTCACCGATCTCACATCCCGAATCAGATCCGGCTCGTACGGGGAAATTCATAGCCTGCTCGTAGTCCGCCACGACAAAATCGTGTGGGAAGAGTACTTCCGCGGTTCCGATAGAGACGCGTTGCACCCTCTTTATTCCGTCACAAAAAGTTTCGCATCGACGCTTCTGGGTATTGCCGTCGATCAGGGAAAGATCGGTAGCCTGCGACAGACGGTTCTCTCCTTGTTCCCGGAATATACCGATCTCAGGAATGTGGACGCCTACAAGCGGGCAATGACGCTGGAAGATGTTTTGACTATGCGAAGCGGGATCCAATGGGATGAATTTTCAACCCCGTACGGCGATCCGCGCAATCCCACCTCCCAGCTCTCGGCAAGTTCCGACTGGATGCGGTTCATTCTTGACCAGCCGATGTCTGATCCTCCAGGGACGAGATTTCGCTACAACAGCGGATGCACTATGTTACTCTCAGGGATCATCCGCAACTCAACCCACTTGCAGGCGGAAGAGTTTGCACGAGAGCATCTCTTCGCACCATTGAACATCTTCGAATATCAGTGGGAGCGCGGCGCTCAGGGTGTGAGCAATACGGGCTGGGGTCTAAGGTTACGACCGCGCGACATGGCGAAGCTCGGCCGACTCTTCCTTCACAAGGGTAAACGGGGCGGGAAACAAATCGTCTCGAATGCGTGGATTGAGAACTCAACATCGAGCCATGTTACCCTTTCAGGCTCGTTTGGCTATGGATTTCAGTGGTGGATGTTGCCGCTGGAAGGATTCACATCCCATGCGCCGCGTCAGGACGACATCAAGATCGCATGGGGATGGGGCGATCAGTTTATCTTCGTCATTCCTCTTCTCGATATGGTGGTCGTCTCCACTGCGGGGAATTACTCGGGTCCTTTGCAGGATCAGGCAATCACCTTTGTCAGGGATTACGTCGTCAGGTCGGTGCAGGATGTACGATAAGTCCCGTGTGGAAGTCTGTCATCACGATACACTGAACCGTTCAACATCTCTTGAGGAGAAAGCATCATGCCAGCAAAGAAACTCTTTCTCGCCACATTACTCGCCGGACTTGTGCTCTTCGTCTGGGGAGCGATCTCCCACGCACTTCTTCCTTTCTACAACACATCATTCAAGAAGTTCACGAATGAAGAGCAGGTGGCTCAGGTAGTCTCAGCAAATGTCCTGAAGTCAGGAACCTACTTCCTCCCCTACGAGCCCCAGGTGCCGGATGGAGCGACGGATGAACAGAAGAAGGCCTCAATGGTCGCGTTTATGGACCGCATGACTAAGGGCCCTTTCGTCTTCGCGTCAATCAGAGTCGGCGGGATGTGGTCTTTCGGAGGTCTGTATTCAGTTCAGATCGTCACGAACCTGCTGACCGGCTTGCTCCTCGCTTCTTTGCTCTGGAGCGTTCGTCACCTTTCATTCAGAAATCGAATATGGTT
>DMMN01000181.1:0-2446 GCA_003453835.1 Bacteroidota bacterium
CCCAAAATGGAGTGGCTCCGAGCCCAGATCGGTTCAAGATGCCAACCATGAGCTCCTCAACTTGGCCAACCTGGCCATCTGGCTTGCACAACCTTGCGATTTCGGATTCGACGTGGTCTTTCATGTCCAGAGGCTTGGATCTCACAAGTCGTTGCGAATGTTTCAAGGAGTCCGTGATCTAGAAGCCCACATGAAGTACGAAAGGACATACCTGACTGCTGCTCATTTCAAGCTGGCGCGCAGAATCCACCGCGTTCTCATCACCCTCCCGCGAAACTCGAGTTTGTGGGTTGCAACATACTCACTTTGGTATGCACTTCTGGAAGGCGTGTGGACAACGAGGTACCCTCTGCTCTGGTTCGGACNNTCCCTCTTCGGACCCAGAGACGGCCGTGAAGTTACCTATCGAATAGCTCATCGCTTGAGTAGGTTTCTTGCCAGTAGCAAAGAAGACCGGCTTCTCCTCTTCCGTCGCTGCAGAGAGCTTTATGATTGGAGGTCTAAGGTTGTTCATGGTACCGTCTTATCGAAGCTCAAAGGTGACGCCTCAATCGAGCTAATGCTGGATGCTGAGATGTATCTCAGAGGCGCCATTTCCAAGGCCTTGCTATCTCCGAAGATTCGAAGAGAATTCCTCGAGAACAGAGATGCATATCTCGATTCCCTTACGTTTGCATAGTGAGCTGGCCGCTGCGCCTAACAGCGGCAACAACGGCGTTCACCAATGGTAGAACCCAGCCGCTCCACGGTTGTGCTCGCGGATCAAGCGCCTACCGCCGCAGGAATGTGTCGTTACGAGCGGCGTCCGGCGCCTTTACGTAGCTCGCAAAACCGCGGCGTTGTTGCCGCAAACGTTAGCTGCCATTGGCTTCCCCACATGGGAATTTCCTATGGAATGGAGACAGCGATATGATCGGCCAGACAATATCTCACTATAAAATACTCGAGAAGTTAGGCGAGGGTGGCATGGGCGTCGTTTACAAAGCCCAAGACACCAAGCTCGACCGCATTGTCGCGCTGAAGTTTCTGCCCTCTCATCTCGCTGCCGACGAAAAAGACAAACAGCGCTTCATCCACGAAGCAAAGGCTGCATCTGCATTAGACCACCCCAACATCTGCACCATCCATGAAATCGGTGAAACACCGGATGGACAATTGTATATCGCCATGGCATATTATGAAGGCGAAACGCTGCAGCAGAAACTCGGAAGCGGGAATTTGGAACTCGAGGCGGTCATTCATTACACCCTCCAAACAGCAGAAGGCTTGCAGGCCGCGCACAAGAAGGGCATCACGCATCGGGACATCAAGAGCAGTAACATCATGTTGACGCCTGAAGGACAGGTAAAGATCATGGACTTTGGTCTTGCGAAAACGGCGGCCGCGACAATGCTGACCAAAACCGGCAGCACCGTGGGAACCGTTCCGTACATGTCTCCAGAACAAGCGCGTGGCGAGAAGGTTGATCATCGCACGGATATTTGGTCGCTTGGTGTTGTGTTGTATGAAATGATTGCGGGGCGCTTGCCGTTTCAGAGTGCCTATAGTGAGGCGATTGTCTATTCAATTCTCAACGAGGAACCGAAGCCGTTCAGGTTGGTTCGCAGCGACGTGCCGATGGAGCTGGAGAGGATTGTGAAGAAGGCCATGGAGAAAGACTGTAGCAGTCGGTATCAGAGTATCGATGATTTGCGTGTGGATTTGAGACGGTTCAAGAAGGAGATTGAATCCGGGGTGCCTGTAAAGACAGCCACAAGAACCGTTGGATTGATGAGGAGACGGACGTACGTGTATGGAGGTCTTGTTGCTCTCGCGTTTGCTATTTCCCTCCTGCTACTTATGCGCCGCCCTTCGCCTACCGGCATCGAGGAGAATTCGATTGNNGGTTGTACCATTCTCAGTGCGGGGAAGCGACCGCCTTACGTACCTGGGTGAGGGCATGGTGCAACTTTTGAGCACAGATCTTTCAGGGGCGGGCAGAATTAATGCGATTGATCCACATACAGTGCTTTCTGCTGCAAAGGGATCCGGCCATGCCACGGGGTTTGATCCCGACGAAGCTCGGGAATTAGCAGAACGGCTCGGTGCTGNNATGAGATGGAGGGACGTGTGCAGATAACCGCATCATTGTATGATCGCAGTCGAGGTGCGCGTCCTCTGGTTACACGGTCTGTTGAAGGGGCCGCTGAAGATATTTTCGGATTGGTAAAACAGTTGGGTGCACAACTTGGCAGTAGCTTCCCGACTGCAACCCCTCGTGCCCCGAGCGTTCGCCCCGCCTGGACTGAGGACGATGTCGACGCTCTCGGTTCACCATCTCCAGATGGTCGATCCCTCTCGTATGTTGATTGGAGTACAGGCGACCTCGCGATTCACGATCTGATGACAGGAACGAACCGACGCCTTACGAACAAAGGGAACTGGTCAACCTCACCGAACTTCGCCG
>DMMN01000181.1:2490-2679 GCA_003453835.1 Bacteroidota bacterium
GGGTGTCGGTCTCGACCGCCACATTGGACACAGTTCTTATGGACGACTATCTCGCCAAAGGAAACGTCTCGGTTTCAGCCGATGGTCGTTGGATCGCATTTGACGCGACGGATCGATCAACGGCAGCAGCCAACCATGATATTCACATCATGGCCGCGGGCGGGTCTCGCGATGAACTTGTTCTCTCAG
>DMMN01000188.1 GCA_003453835.1 Bacteroidota bacterium
CAACTCCCGCGATGAGGCGCTCGCTCTGCCCACCGAGGAAGCAGCACGCCTCGCCTTGCGCACACAACAAGTGATCGCCCATGAATCCGGTGTCACGGATACCGTCGACCCGCTCGCAGGCTCGTACTTCGTCGAGTCCCTTACTGATGAGATCGAGCAGAGAGTGTGGGAGTACATCAGGGAGATCGATGCGATGGGAGGAGCAATTGCTGCAATTGAAAAACACTACTACCAATCCCATATCGCGGAGAGCGCTTACAAGTACCAGATGGCCATAGAAAAGAAAGAGAAGATCATCGTCGGAGTCAATGAGTTCCAGGTTGAGGAGAAGGTGAAGCCGGAGATCCTTCGAATCGATGAGAACATCCGAAAGAGGCAGATCGAAGCGCTCAACAAGGTGAAGCAGACGAGAGACGGCAAACGAGTGGGAGACACCCTGGAAAAACTGAAGGAGTCAGCCGGGTCATCCCAAAATGTGCTCCCGTTGATTCTCAACTCGGTTGAAGCATACGCGTCGGTCGGCGAGATTTCGGATGCGCTGCGCTCTGTCTGGGGGGAGTATGAGAGCTAGAGTCGTATGGCAAATGTGCATGAGCAACTCTCACCCTGAGGGCGACTGCTCATCTCTTCCGCGTCTTCATCAGTCCCTTGATCATTGGCCGGTTCACTCAAAGTGATTGGCGTAGAATGCGACCGGTTTTTCGTCCTCATTTTACCTATATTGGGCCGTGCACCTTTCAAAAAGCGAAATAAGATATCTGACCTCTCTCTCTCAGAAAAAGACTCGACAGACGGAGAAGAAGTTTGTTCTCGAAGGGTGGAGGTCGCTCAAAGAGGCTCTCAGCTCATCATTCCAGATCGAGCTTGTAGCACTCCTCCCCGCCTATGTCTCCGATCCCGATTATCAGAAGATCCTCTCGCAAGTGCATGAAAGGAAAGTGCCGATCAAAGAGATTGGGGAACTCGAGCTGAAAAAGATCGCTGACACCGTGCATTCTCAGGGAGTCCTCGCCCTCGTCCATCAGAAAGAGCATGAACTGAACAGCTCGTTGCTGAACCGTTCGTCGCTTATTGTTGCGGCGGATTCGATCAGCGATCCGGGTAATCTTGGATCCATCCTCCGTTCGGCAGACTGGTTCGGCTCCGACGCGATCTTCCTGAGCAAAGGATGTGTCGAACTCTACAATGAAAAAGTGGTTCGGTCCACGGTTGGCTCAATATTCCATCTCACCATCCTTGAGGGGATTGAGTTAACGGTCGCGCTTAAGGATATGAAGAAAAGAGGATTCCGCGTCGTTGCGGCTTCTGCGGACGGGAAACAGGCGTATTGGGATGTCCCCTTTGAAAAGAAGAACATCCTTGTCTTCGGCAATGAAGCACATGGAGTGTCAAAAGAAATTCGGGACTCCGCCGACGTTGTCGTGAAGATTCCGAGGTTTGGAAGAGCGGAATCGCTCAATGTCGGAGTTGCCTGCGGCATTCTTCTCGCTCATATGAGGTCTCACCATCAACCGATCGACTAGCCGATGATCACTTCTGTTCCGGGATTCCAGGTCGGCCACTACACCGATTCTCAGGCGATGACGGGATGTTCGGTCGTACTCTGCCCGCCCCGCACTCGCGGAAGCTGCGAAGTACGAGGCAATTCTCCCGGCAGTCGAGAACTCGCCCTGCTTGCCCCCGAAAAGTCGATGCAGGAGGTGCATGCGATTCTTCTCTCGGGAGGAAGCGCTTTTGGACTTGCGGCCGCAGACGGTGTTGTCAAATGGCTTGAAGGGCGCCGGATCGGTTATCAAACCCCCTGGGCTATCGTACCAATCGTACCGGCGGCCGTCGTGTTCGATCTCAATGTGGGAGATGAGCTCGTCCGTCCTGATTCATCCTCCGGCTACAAAGCATGCGAGGCCGCATCTGCCGGCCATTTCGAGGAGGGGAACATTGGAGCGGGTACAGGGGTGACTGTCGGAAAATGGAAGGGGATGGAATACTGGATGAAGGGAGGTTTGGGTTCAACATCTCTCGAGGCAAAGGGGATTATTGTTGGCGCGTTGGCGGTCGTGAATTCCGTAGGAGATGTCGTGGGTGCGGATGGATGTGTGCTTGCCGGAGCGCGTGACCGCGACGGCACATTCGTGAGCGATCGGGAGCCACACCGCCCGCTCGCACGTGGCAGAGTCTTGGAACAGGGGAACACAACGCTTGTCGTCGCTGCAACGAACGCGAACCTCACGAAACTGGATCTCTTTAAAGTTGCACAGCGGATGCATGACGGTGTGGCACGCTCGGTCATTCCCGCTCACACGTCGTACGATGGAGACGTGACGTTTGCGCTCTCCTGCGGGGAGATTCGGTCCGATCTTGATCTGATTGCGGAATTGGCTGCACAGGCAACCTCCGAAGCGATCCGGCGTGGGGTCGTTGCCGCAAAGAGCGCATACGGGGTCCGTGGTTTGGCGGGGTAGGATGTCTCCACAATCACACCGGACGATATTGGGGCTCGTATTGCTTGATAATCATTGTTCGCCGGTCCCATCCCATACCTGACCATGCCTGAGATCGTCTGTCGTATCGTTGAAGTATGTGTGTTCACTCGGGATCAGTCGGCGCCACAGTACTTGCTGCTGCAGCGTGCGCATAACGACACGATCTACCCAGGAACGTGGCAAGTTGTGACAGGTAGCATCGATATTGGGGAACGCGCGGTGGACGCGGCCCGCCGGGAGTTAAAGGAGGAAACCGGTTTAGCTCCTACGCATTTTTGGGTTGTTCCTTTGGTGAATTCATTTTATGTTGCGGCGGACGATTTAGTGCATCTGACCACATTCTTTGCTGTAGAAGTTTCCCGGTCAAAATCTCCGGCTCTCTCTCGCGAACATCAGTCATTTGAATGGTGCTCGTACGAGGATGCGAAGCGAAAATTGGTGTGGCCCGGTCAGCGCCGTGGCCTGGAGATCGTGCAAGAATATATTATCGGCGGTCAGGAGGCTGGGAACCTGACCGAGATTAAGCTGTAACTCCTGGGAGGATCGGATCATTGGGATTGCTCGTCGTCGGTTCAGTAGCTATCGATTCAGTTGACACGCCCTTCGGAAGCGTGAAGGACGCCCTTGGCGGATCGGCTGTCTACATCGCCGTCGCGGGAAGTTATTTCACGGCCCCTATTCGGCTGGTGGGAGTTGTCGGGGGCGATTTTCCGAAAGAACATATCCAGTTTCTGGAAGATCGTGATATTGATCTCGACGGACTGCAAATTGTGAAAGATGGCAAGACCTTTCGATGGGGTGGAAAGTACCATTATGATCTGAACGTCCGGGATTCCCTTTACACCCAGTTGAATGTATTTGAGAAATTCGATCCGGTTATTCCAAGCGGATTTAAGAACAGCGCCTACGTCTGCCTTGGCAACATCGACCCGACGCTTCAACGAAAGGTCCTCGAGCGGCTCAGCAAGCCGCGCCTCGTGGTCGGCGACACAATGAACTACTGGATCGAAAATAAGCCGAAAGAACTTGCCGAAACACTGAAAGTGATGGATGTGTTGGTGGTGAACGACTCCGAAGCCCGCCTCCTTACTCAAGAACCCAACCTCATCAAGGCCGCAAAAAGCGTCATCGACATGGGGCCGAAGATTCTGATCGTCAAAAAGGGAGAACACGGCGCGCTGCTGGTCACCGGCGATACGATCTTCTCCGCTCCAGCCTATCCGCTTGAGAACATCTACGATCCCACAGGCGCAGGCGATGCATTTGCAGGCGGCTTCATCGGCTNNACGATCTTTCACCGGAAAACCTGAAACGAGCCGTTATCTACGGTAGCACCCTCGCCTCCTTCTGCGTCGAGCAATTCAGCGTCGGCGGACTTCGTGATCTCACCTACCTTCAAATCCAGGATCGCTACCGATCATTCATGCAGCTATCGCGATTCGATGAGAGGTAAGCGGTATGCAGGCGATTGAGTGGCGGGAGGGGATCGTTCGATATCTTGATCAAACCAAACTTCCGCTCGAAGAACAGTATGTCGAGACGGACGACGAGTTGATCATCGCCCGTGCGATGAAGTCACTTGCCATTCGTGGCGCTCCGCTCATCGGAATCGCGGCGGCGTACGCGTTCGTTCTTGCGCTCTCGAAGGTCACAGATCCTTCCAGGCTCCCTTCCTCGATAGAAAAGGCCTGCCTCCTTCTTGCTTCGACGCGACCAACCGCTGTGAATTTGTTCTGGGCGCTCAATCGTATGCGTCGCGTCGCTGATCGCTTTGCACATGAACCGCTCGAAGTGTTACGCTCGCAACTCCTCAACGAAGCTCGTGCAATCCATGCAGAAGATGTCGAGATGTGTCGAAGGATCGGACAACTCGGTTCGGATCTCCTTCCTGCAGCCGCCACGGTCCTGACACACTGCAACGCAGGGGGTCTAGCGACAGGAGGGAGCGGAACTGCTCTGGCGATCGTTGAACATGCCTGGGAACATCACAAACTCCATCACGTCTATATCGATGAAACTCGTCCGCTGCTTCAAGGATCTCGCCTGACGGCGTGGGAGCTGCAGAAGCTCGGAGTCCCCTCGACACTGATTACGGATAACGCGGCAGCGTTCTTGATGCAACAAGGACGCGTAAACGCCGTTCTCGTCGGAGCGGATCGGATTACCTTGAACGGCGACGTGGCGAACAAAGTGGGAACCTATGGACTTGCAGTGGTGGCGAAGCATCACGGCGTGCCGCTGTACGTTGCCGCTCCCACGTCGACATTCGACTTTGAGATGGTCGATGGGAAAGACATCCCGNNAGCACCGGACGACGTTACAGTCTATTCGCCGGCCTTCGACATTACCCCGCACGAGCTTGTCTCGGCGATCATTACGGATCAGGGTGTCTTGCGAGACCCGTATCGCCCGGAGATCGAAGCCTTGAAGGCGAAGTGGGAATCATCCCTGTCCGCCAAAGCGTCGTTCTGAGGAGCGAAGGGATGATTACCAAGACGGACGCAGTTGTCTTGAAGTCGATGAAATTCCGGGGAACCAGCAAGATCGTCACGTTCTACAGCCGGCGATACGGAAAACTGAAAGGGATCGCGAAGGGGGCCCGGGAAACCAAGAGCAAGTTCGGTGCTGCGCTGGAGCCGATGACTCAGGTTGCGCTGGTACTCTACAAGAAAGAACACCGTGAGCTGCAGTTCATTTCTCAGTGCGACGTCATCAGGCCGTACAAGAAGATCCACTCGGAGATCGAGCGGATGTCCGTCACGCTCACCGTTCTGGAATTGATCAATCAGTTGACGCACGAGGAAGAGGAGAACCCCCTGCTCTATGCGCTTCTGACGGAGACTCTGGAAGAGCTGGAATTGGCACCGAAGAATTTCATCAACCTATTCTATGCGTTCGAAGTGCGGCTCTGCGCAATCTTCGGCTTCGCCCCCTCCTTCGGTCTCTGCCTCCGGTGCGGCAGGGAAATGGATGGGGTGACCGGCAAGCTCGTCGTTTTCCAACTTGCAAGAGGCGGGTTGGCCTGCTCCGCCTGCTGCGAATCGCTTTCCTCGCACTCGTACCAGGAGCTTCTCACGCGACGCGGGAATCGGGTTGAGATGCGGGGAGAGAACCTCAGGCTCTCTCTCCGAACGGCGCGGATCCTCGGAAGGCTCCTGTCGGCCAAGCTCAAGAGTGTGACGTCGCTTGTCTGTACGGAATCTGTAGGGAACGAAATCGAGGCAGCTTTGCGTTTGTATTTACGTTGTCACTTCGAAAATCTGAGGCCGCTGAAATCGCTCGAGTTGTACCGAACGGTGACAGGCTAAGTGGCCGGAATCCTTCATCATCGTACACGATTCAAGGAGATCATCTGTATGTCAACGAAATCGGTTGTTGTCGCAGTCTTGCTCATCGGGCTGGGGATCATCTTCGGTGTTACCATGGTTTCGACGTTCAAGGGTGTCGATCTGACCTTTGCCGAGCAAGACGTGAAGGTCGGTTCGCAGTCCCCCTCGCCGAAGGCGCACCCCACGCTGGCTGCACTGAACGACGCGTTTCATTCCATTGCACGCGATGTCACGCCGACCGTCGTCTTCATTACCGTTCAGTCGAAGGCCGGTGATGAGAAATCCGAAGGGAATCGCTTCTTCCATTTCTTCGGGCCGGAATTCCGGTTTGAGAATCCCCAACAACGTACTGAAACCGGTGCAGGCTCGGGCGTTATCCTGACTTCTGACGGGTACATCCTCACGAACAACCACGTGGTTGACAATGCATCGTCGGATGGGATCGAGGTCACGCTTTGGGATAACCGGGTCTTCAAAAAGGCAAAGTTGATCGGGACGGACAAGTACACGGACCTTGCCGTGATCAAGATCGACGCAAAGGACCTGACGGTTGCCCGCATCGGCAACTCAGACGAGGCGGAGGTCGGCCACATGGTCTTCGCGTTCGGCAATCCGCTTGGACTGACCTCAACGATGACGCAGGGGATCGTCAGCGCCACCGGCCGCGGAAACTTGAACATCATTCGCGACGGTGGAGGATATGGCATCGAGAACTTCATTCAGACGGATGCCGCCGTGAATCCCGGCAACAGTGGAGGTGCTCTCGTAAACATCAATGGTGAAGTGATCGGCATTAACACGGCGATCGCAACCACGAATGCGCGCTACCAAGGATACAGCTTTGCCATCCCGATCAATCTTGGAAGGAAAGTCGCCACCGATCTCATCAAGCATGGGAAGGTGCGACGCGGGTACATCGGCGTCCAAATTCAAACGATGGATGCGACGATGGCAAAAGCGAATGGGTTCAGCAAACCGACGGGTGTCTTCGTGCAAGATGTGACAAAGGGAGGCGCAGGCGAGGAGGCTGGCGTGAAACCGGGTGACATCATTCTGTCCGTCGATGGGAAGGAGGTTAACTCCGCAAATCAGTTGCAGACGCTGATCGCCGCAAAGTACCCGGGGGAAACCGTCTTGTTGAAAGTGCATCGTGATGGAAAATCGTTTGACAAGAAGGTCACGTTGAAGGCACGAGAAGAAGAAGATGAGGTCGTGCCGGCACGTGATACGAAGAAGGAACCGTCGACGCCAAAAGATGTCGCAGGCCCCAAGAAATTGAAGCTTGAGAATCTTGGCATCACCATCCGTAACATCGATCCGAAGATCAAGAGAGAATACAACGTGGAGGGGGGCGTTTTCGTTGAAAGCGTCGAACAGATGAGCGAAGCGGAGAAGCGCCTCCTCGCGCCGAACGACGTCATCCTGAGCGTCGGCGAGCAAATCATAGATTCGGTCTCCGATTTCGAGGAGGCGATCAAGAAGAAGAAACCGGGGGATGCTGTTTTGATGCGGGTGAAGGGAGCAAACAAAACCACGAGGTTTGTCGCTGTCGAGATTCCCGGCAATTGATCTCGGCGGGAATCGTGAAGGCCTAAGCGGGCGCTGGGCTGTCCGGCTGAATGGACACTACCCAGCGCCTTTTCATTCTATGGAATTGAAAATGCCCGTAAAATTTGCTTAATTGAACGCACACTGCTCGGGGATTCGACGCAGAATGAGGGAGGACGAGACCAACGTCTACCGGCGTCCTCACAATCACCATCTTCAATCGTGAAAGGAAAAAGGTGTGATACGTTACCTCACCGCGGGTGAATCACATGGGCAAGCGCTCGTGGGCATCGTGGAAGGTGTGCCTGCGGGACTCTCAATCTCCCCCGACTACATCAACCATCAACTTCGGCGAAGGCAAGAAGGGTATGGTCGGGGGGGGCGAATGAGAATCGAGGCCGACGCTGTCGAGATTCTCTCCGGTGTGCGCTTTGGAAAGTCACTTGGGTCGCCAATCTCGCTCCTCATCCGCAACAAGGACTCTCAGAACTGGACGGGGAAAATGAGTGTCGGAGGGTCCCCTGTCGGCGTCGAGAAGGTCACCGTTCCCCGACCGGGTCACGCCGACTACGTTGGCATGCTGAAGTACGGCTTTGAGGATATCCGAAACGTGATAGAGAGGGCGAGTGCCCGGGAAACGGCGATGCGCGTTGCGTGCTGCACGATCGCACGAGCATTGCTCGAGGAGTTTGGGATCTTCATCGGTAGTCATGTTCTCGGCATTGGGCCGGCGCTTATCACGGATCGTTCCTCAATTGACGCATCGATCGGGAAATATTCGCGTGCTGCATGCGGCGCGTACAAAGTTACGGAGGAAGCTGATAAATCTGAGGTCAGGATCCTCGACAGGAAGACTGAGGCCAAGGCGGTTGCTGCAATCAGGAAGGTGAAGAAGCTAGGAGATACTCTCGGCGGAATCTTCGAGGTCCTCGTGACCGGAGCACCCGTCGGACTCGGAAGCTACGTCCATCACGAAAGAAAACTGGACGGACAGATTGCCCAATCGATCATGTCGATTCAAGCCGTGAAGGGGGTTGAAATCGGCTACGGATTTGCCAATGCTGGACGGTACGGATCGCAGGTGCACGATGCATTTGGTATGAGGGCGGGCGAGATCGTCCGTCAGTCAAACCGTGCAGGCGGACTTGAAGGCGGTGTGACGAATGGCGAGACGATCGTTATCCATGGGGCGATGAAGCCGATTTCCACACTCGCAAAGCCCCTGAAATCGATCGACTTCGAGACGGGCAAGGTTGTGAATGCACGATACGAACGATCGGACGTGTGTGCTGTACCGGCTTGCTCGGTGATCGCAGAGGCCGTCATTGCTCCAGTCATTGCCAACTCGTTCTTGGAGAAATTCGGGGGGGATTCGGTTGGAGAGATCAAGGCCAGATATCGGCCAGGTTCCAGGCGTGGGCCAGAAAGTCGTGGGAGCAAGTCGTAGAGTCGGAACTTTCAAAGGGTTTCGCGATATCAAGTCCTCCATAGCCGAGTCAGGAATGAACCTTGACTCTCTCTCTCCATTGTGCTATATTTTCCAGGGTCTAATGAAATAATCCTCAAGAAACGATTCACGTAAGGGCGTTATTTGCCGCAGTAAGGAGGTGCTTAAGACTTCAGCGCAGCGACACAGTCGGCAAGTTCCAACGGAAGAATAAACCGCAAGGTGCTCGTGCTCAACCACAACTACGAGCCACTCAGCGTATGCAACGTAAAAAAAGCCGTCATCCTTCTTTACCTCGGGAAAGCTGAATTGATCGAGGCCCTAGATGGTAGGCGCCTTCACTCCGTTTCGATGTCGATGCCCTTCCCCAGCATCGTTCGCCTTTCTATCTACGTTCGTCTCCCCTTCAAGAAGATCGTGCTTTCACGAAAGAACATTCTGCGGCGTGACGGGCACAAATGTCAGTACTGTGGCCGGGGCGATGTTCCGCTGACGGTCGATCATATTGTGCCGAGGGCAAGAAGTGGAGAGGACTCGTGGGAGAATCTTGTCTGCGCTTGCGTCCGCTGCAATAACAGGAAGGGTGATCTGGCGCCCGGCGAGGCCCATATGTCCCTCCTGCGTAAACCGATCCGTCCGAACCACGTCATGTTCATCCGGGATTTTGTTGGAAGCGTGGATGAAGGATGGAAGCCCTATCTGTTTATGAATTAGCGGCGTATTCGAGCAGCAGATCAACCATGAAATCCACGAGCAGGGGGGGAGAATGTGTTTTGGAGGTCGCGCAGGAACGCACTGAAAGGAGTTTTTGAGCACTGAGCGAATCAAGAAAGAAAGTAATCCTGAGTGGCATGCGCCCTACGGGGAAACTCCATCTCGGTCATCTTGTTGGGGCGCTGGAGAACTGGGTGGCCCTTCAGGGGGAATATCAAAACTACCATCTCATTGCAGATTACCACGCCCTAACGACGAATCCCGACACCTCGGAAGTCTATTCGAATTCAATGGATATGCTTGTGGATTGGCTTTCTGCCGGACTGGATCCCGAGGCAAGTCCGATGTTTCGCCAGTCGCAAGTCAAAGAGCATGCGGAGTTGCATCTCATCTTCTCGATGTTGGTCACGACGTCGCGCCTTGAGCGGAATCCGACGCTGAAAGAGCAAGTACGGGATCTGGAGATGGAAAACATTGCCTACGGTCATCTGGGCTATCCGGTCCTTCAGGCCGCCGATATCCTGATCTACAAAGGAGAAGTCGTGCCCGTGGGAGAGGATCAACTTCCCCACATCGAAATTACCCGCGAGATCGCCCGACGGTTCAATGCACTCTACTCACCGGTGACGCCCGTCTTTCCGGAGCCGGAAGGAAAGCTGACAAGATTCGCTCGTCTTCCGGGCCTGGACGGTCGTCGCATGAGCAAATCGGTCGGCAACACGATCCTGCTGTCCGACTCTCCCGAGGAAATCAAGAGGAAATTGCGGACTGCGTTGACGGATCCACAGAAAGTACGAAAAGGGGACCCCGGTCGTCCGGACATTTGCCTGGTTTTCGCGTATCATAACAAATTCAATTCAGCGGAAGTCGTTGGGGTCCGTGAGGGATGCGAAAGTGGGCGGCTCGGCTGCGTTGATTGCAAGATGACATGTGCAGATCGGGTCACGGAGGCTCTGGCCCCGCATCGTGAGAAGCGTGATTACTACGAATCCCACACGGATGAAGTGAGATCGATTCTTCGCAATGGAGAGGAGCGCGCGACAGCCGTTGCCCGCCAAACGATGAGCGAAGTGCGTGAAGCCATGAAGCTGGGATAGATCGAAACATGGGAACCACGCACCTTGACTTATTGCCCACTCAACACGCGAACGACACGAACGTGAGAAACGATCAGAGAACACATGTATGCTGAAAAAAATCACTTCGCGTTCTCCGTGCCTGCCCCGACAATCTTTCACTCGGGGCGTTCGGTGGGCTGAATAGTTCCCTTTCTTCAAAAGAGTCTTTGCGGAGCAGTTCCGAAACAGAGTTGCTTATTCGGTAGGAGAGATGTCGGCCCGGAGGCCATTTCGAAAAGTATCACCAGACGAACACACAGACGCCAAAAGTTGATCGACGATGTACACCATTAAACTACAGGAGTTCGAGGGACCGCTGGATCTCCTTCTCTTCTTTATCAAGCGAGATGAGTTGGATATCTATGACATTCCCATCTCACGGATTACAAGGGAGTTCTTGGAGTACATCCATTACATGGAGACACTTGATCTTGATGTGGCGGGGGAGTTCCTTGTGATGGCGGCCGAGCTCATGCAGATCAAAGTAAGGATGCTTCTGCCGCCCGAACCGGGCGAGGAGGAGGATGTAGATCCGCGGGCAAACCTCGTCAAACGACTTGTGGAGTACAAGAGATTCAAGGAGGTCGCATCCGATATGTCAAGAAGGGAAGAGGAGAGGCGGAAGATCTTCTCGCGCGGCTACTTCGATTCCGATCCGAAAGTCATGACGGAAGATGAAGAAGAAAACCTCTTG
>DMMN01000086.1:0-6116 GCA_003453835.1 Bacteroidota bacterium
TCGCTCTGAATGCTCGCGAGCGTCGTAAGCTCGTCGACCTGTCCATCACCCCTCGGTCCATTCGGCTCAGAACATCCCGCGAGAATTCCAATCGTCAGTAAACTGATGATTGCGCTGCTCCAACTCCGCAATGTCGACATCTGTTTCCCCTTTCTTGATGATGTGGTTGCTTTGTTGCTGTTTGTTATTTGATGGTGGGATGGACTCCGCAAACGGTCGTCCATCCACACGATCTTTCCAATCTCTTCTGTTCTTGCACCCGTAGCGCCGATACGGGGATCGTCAGAACCTCTGGCCTCTGCCCATCTGGCGGCCCATTTGAGGTCCACCCATCATGGGACCTCGCATTCCGCCGCGAGGGCCGCCCGGACCTCGTGCACCGGATAGGATATGCTGATCGAATTTCACTCGTTGTTCGGGCGTCAACAGGTCGCGGATCGCACGTTGATGCACGATGCGCTTCGAGCCGATCTCGTTCATCACCTTTGCAAGCTCGGACTGAATCGACTTCGTCTTTGCGGCATCGAACTTGTCGGCTGTCAGCTCAAGTTTGAGGTTTGCCTTATGCTTTTCAATTTCTGCTTCAAGGGGAAGGATCTCTTTCCTGTGCTGAAGCATCAAGGTCTGTGCCTTCTGTTTCTGTTCGTCAGTCAGGTTGAGGAATTGCATCGGGCCCATTCCCTGGTGTTGCATCATCGGACCCATGCCGCCCATCATCCGTCCGCCGTGCATCCGCCCCATTCCCCCTGGACCCGGCTGCTGCTCTCCGGGTTGGGCAAGAAGTTGCCCCGCAATCATGACAGCGCCCAATAAAGCCGCGATTCTCGTTATGTGTTTCATTGTATTGCCTCCTTGTTTTGTCTCTCTGTCTTGGTGAACTATAACTCAGCTTCTTTGTACGAATGGCTCCGTCGGAGCTTGATGTTTATGATACGTCTCTCCAATGAGCTTCGAGCTCCAGAGGAGCGCGNNTGACGGAGCTTGATCCTTGTTTTTAGGATCGTGCTATAAACATCACATCCCTCCGGGACTTTCAGATAGTTGCCAAACACTCTCATTCAAGCTGCGTTTGCGTTCCCGTACAAAGGGTACTTTGCGACGGACAGCATCCCTTTCTCGATGCCCAAGTTCGCTGAGCAGCTTCGGTGAATTATTGAATTCGCTCATCTTCCGGGGCGTGCGACCGATACCTTCATTGTTCTCCAAGAACTCTCGATTATCTGCATCATCGCCGGCTTCGCGTGAAACCGTTGACTATCGGACGCTATCCAGACCACGGAAGGCCGGTCCACGACGCCCCCCCAGCCCCGGGCCCATTGGGCCCATTCCCGGCCTCGCCTGGGTGATCGCTCCGTAGAACATCCGTTGCTGTTCGGGCGAAAGAAATGCCTTCGCCTTGATCAGGTTCTGCGTCGCCTTCCGGCTCATCGCCAACCGCAACTCCGAAAGCCTCCGAAGATTGTTGTCTACTTTCTCAACGGGGACCGCGTCACCTTGTAGAAGCTCGAACGTTGTCGACTCCAGTTTCATGATCTCCTGCCGCAACTCACTCGTCTCTTCCCGGAATCCACTCATCAACTCCATCATCTTCTCCCGCTGCTCTGGTGCAAGTTGCATCATTGGATGTTCCTGGCGCCCGAACGGTGGACCGGGCCTTTCCTCCGGCGGACCGAAGGGGAACGACTGTCCTTGACCATCTGTGAATCGTTGATAGAGGTAGGTGCCGAGGGTGGCGATGTTTACAGCGATGAGAAAAAGGAGCACTCCGACCAGGATTTTTGCCTTCATCGCTGCCTACCTCCCGTCGTCTCGACAAGATAGTCGAGGTTCGACGCAAAACCCTGTTGCGATACGGCCTCGTAGTACGCGCTGAAGTAAGCATCATCGGATTGCTGCTGTCTCGCGGGTGCAGGCCCCTGACCGAGGTAAATGCCAAATCCGATGGCAATCATCAGCATCATGACGGCAAGCGAAAAACGAACCCCCGCGACGATCGGCCCTCGTAAACCACTCGTGGATCGCTCATCCACAAGGGCCGCAATGCGCGTCGGGAGGAACGGATCGGCCTCGAGCCGCGGCAACTCTTCCCTCCACTTCGGGTCGATGATGTGGGAACACGTCTCGAAGTACACGCTGCACCGGCGGCAGGAGGTCAGATGCGACTCCACTTCCGATCGCCGTCGGGGATCGAGCGTCTCTTCCGACCAGGCGAGGAATTGATCTTTGATGTGGTTGCATTCCATAGTTAGACTTTCGGGCTTCAGAGTATTAGACAATGTGAATCGGGAAACCTTGCATGCGTCCACTGACGTTACAGGTCTTCAAGCCACGGCTCAAGTTTCTTGATCAGGAGTTTCTTTGCCCGATGGATGCGGGTTTCGACGGCGCTCAGGCTTATGCCAAGCGCATTGGCGATCTCCTGATGGCTCATCTCTTCGTAGCGGTAGAGAAGGAAGGGAATCCTGTGCGACGCGGGGAGAGATGCCAGGGCTGCCTGGACGATTTGTTGGCGGTCGCGGCGCTCAAGAAGCTCATCAGGCGCTTCCGATGATGGCGCAGCGAGAGCCTTCGGCTCAGACTCCTTTTCCCGAAACAGATCGACGAAATCCATTTCGAGAAGGGTTCGGAGCTTCCGCCGCTTCTCGCTCTTGAGGAAGTTCAACGTATGGTTCAGCGCGATCCGGTGGATCCACGTGTAGACCTGGGATTGCTCCCTGAAACCCGCGAGATTCTCGAAGACTTTGATGAAGACTTCCTGCGTCAGGTCTCGCGCGGCCTCTTCGTTCTGCACGAGATGGAAGATGAAATTGAGGATGCGACCCGCGTGGGCGGCGTAGATTTCAGAAAAAGAGGGGCTGGATGGAGCACCGGGCACCGGTATCGATGCCTTCGTTTCCGACAAATGAGTGATATTTTCGTCCGTCTGCAATAAGAGCCCAGTGCACATGCTTATCAGTTAGACAACGCTCGTTCCGATTCCTTGCACAAGGTAGAGAAATAGGACGAGCCGACGCTCCAGGATTAGATGCAGCGAGAGGGAATTTGGTTCAACGCTTCCGCGGTATCGACGGTTGGGAGTGGATCGACAGGGAACTCGCAAGATCTCGACAGGATATCCCCCCCTTCAAGCGCGAAGAAGGCGACGGAATTGGCCGTCGCCCTCCTGCAATACCTATGAGCGCGCACGCGGCTGCCGAGAGATCCAGGCACGCCCTTCCTCAAATGTGATTCCGCCTTGGGCAGGTCTGGATCCAGGACTTGGGGATATCATCTCTCTACTTCACCAGGAGATCCGTCACCGGCACAATCCTGATGTTCTCCGGCTTAACCGGGATCGGGAAGTTGATGATCTCCTTGTCCTCCTTCATCACGTGGTCGGACTTTGCCGTTGCGTAGTTGATCGGGCTTCGTGCATCGGATAGAAGTGCGTCTCTGAACGACTGAGCGTCTTTCGTAACGATCGCGATCTGCATGGAGCCGTACTGCCAATGCTTCTTGATAGCCTTGTTCACATCCTCCAGCGTCAGCTTGGCCATCATTGATCGAAAGAGTTCGAGATGGCTCCCTTTGATGCCGTAGAACCGATCGTCCAGCGCATACCCCAGGCGCTCCATCGTGTTCTGCGCGTAGTTGAGCACGTACTTTTTCAGAAATCCCTTTGTCAACTCGAAATCTCCTTTGCTCATCCCCTTCTCCACTAACTCTTGATACTCGCGCAAGGCCGCCCTCAACGCAAAATGGCGTGTTTCATTTGGCACGGGACGAATCCAGATCTCGAAGATCTGCTGCCGGCGAGCGACATTCTGCGGTGGAAGCTGCAATTGCCCTCCGCGCGGATAGTGCTCGATGTACGAGTAGTCTCCGTAGTTGAGTCCGCGCTCTTCCCGGATCACCTGATACAAATGGCTGCTCGAATTCCGATGCTCGCCGAGCCATGAGTTTGCAATCGCAAGCGCATACCAATCCTTCGAGCCGCGAAGGACCTTTATCGGAAAACCCATGCTGATGGCCGTTGACTGGGCATCCTTTTCGACAAGTGTTATCGTGAATCCATTTCCCGTCCGCGGCACTGATTTCGGGACCAATTCAACTTTCCCTGCCGCGAGTTTTCCCAGGTCTCGCTTCAATTCATTCACCAACGCTTTTTCGAATCCGCCACCGAGTCCGATCACGACATTCTCACGCGTGTAGAACTTCCTATAGAATCCCTTCACATCGTCCAACGAGATGCTCTTGACGCCTTCAATCGTTCCCGATGTGATATGACCATACGGTGTCCCCGAGAAAAGCTCATTGTAAAGTACCGCCTTGCCGAGTTCTTCATCGCTTGCATAGCGCAGGGTGTTTTCAAGATAGTTCAACGCCTGACTCTTGATCCGGTCGAGATCCTCCTGTTTGAACGCGGGAGCGAGAATAGCGTCTATCAGGAGGGGGTAGAACTCTTTGAGATTATCGCGGTGGGTCCTCCCATAGATGACGGTCATTTCCACGTTCATCGTCGCATTGTAACTTGCGGCGAGAGGATAGAGTTTCTCCAGAATCCGCTCGTAGCTGTTCTTCTCCGTCGCGGCATTCGTCAGCATCGAGGAGACGATTTCGGCAAGTCCTTCCTTGCCCGGGGGATCGTTCTGAGATCCGACTTTGATCCAGATTCGAAATGAAATCGTCGGATCGTTTTTGATTGGAAGAAGAACCAGATTATCATCGGCCACGTTTGAACCTCCTGATAGGATTCCGGGAACGATCAACAAGAATGCGAGGGAACAGATCATCGTTGTCTTCATTGTTGTGCTCCTTTCAGCACGAGTACGGAACGACGCTCGGGGGTGAAGTATTTCTGCGCCGCCTTCAAAATGCCCTCCGGAGTCACCAATTCAAACGCTGCGTACAGCTCATCCACGGCCTCGATGCCGCCGGTGAGCGCGACGAAGCGCGCCAACCCGCCCGTGACGCGGCTGGGTGTGTCGAGTCCCATCAGAAAACCGTACTTGTTCCGTCGCTTTAGATCGCTTAATCTCTTCTCCTCAATGGGCTTGGACTTGAACTCTTCGAGGGTTCGATACACTTCGTCGCGCACGTAGGTGATGTCTTCGGCTTTCTTGACCATTGAGAACACTTGAAACAGTCCCTGATCCCGGTTCATCGGGAAGCTCGGCGAAATGAATTGCACTTTCTGCTCCTTCAGGAAAAGCTTCTTATTGAGATCGCTGTTCTCTCCAAAGGCAAGCTCGCCGAGCAGAAGCGCGGCAACAAACTCACCATTTTTCGGATCGAACGCATCCCCTTTGTAAGCGATGTTGAGAATCGGGAGGGTCCTTCCGGGATACGCAACCTCGCCGGTGCGCTCTCCCTTTTGGGGAGGCTCGGGAGTCATCTTCGGAGGAACATAGCCCCTTTGCCAGGAATCATAATATTTTCTGATCATCGTCATCGTCTTCCCGGGCTCGACATCGCCGGCAATCACAAGCACGATGTTCTCCGGCCGGTAGAACCTGCTGAAGAACGATTTGCTGTACTCGAATCCCTGCGGCATGGCTTTGATGTCGGCCTCGAAGCCGATGGTCGTGTGCTTGTAGGTGTGGACATCGTAAGCGAGGTCCTTCATTTTTTCATTGAGGAGGGCGAAGGGGCTTGTGATGTTCTTCCTGTACTCCCCATAGACGGCTCCCGCCTCGGTCTGAAAGACCTGCTCGGAATAGAAGAGGTTTTGGAACCGATCGCTCTCGAGCTCCACCACTTTCTCCAGATCCTCTTTTGCAAAATTGTAGTAGTACGCCGTAATGTCATCAGACGTATAGGCGTTGCCGCTGGCGCCGATGCTCGTGATGATGCTGTCCCGCTCAGGCCCCGTGTACTTTTTCGTGCCTCGAAACATCATGTGCTCGAAGAAATGCGCGAAGCCCGACTTGCCAGGCTCAACTTCATCCCGACTGCCGGTCCGCACGACGGAGTAGTAGGAGACGAGGCCGGGGCTTTCCATCGGTATCACGACGATCTTGAGACCATTCGAGAGGACTTCGGTGTGTGCTTTGTATGGGAAGATCGAGCCGGCCATGGCGTCACCTACTCCTAAGATCAGAAATGTGAAGAGACAGAGAACAGGGACCGATTTCATG
>DMMN01000086.1:6153-6336 GCA_003453835.1 Bacteroidota bacterium
GTGACGTTCATCGCGTTCACCTGGGAAGACGACTTCACTGCTTGTCCTGCGTTCTCAAACTGTGAGCCCCACCTCTCGATGTTCATCTGGACATCCCCTCCCTGCCCGCTACCGAAATAGAATACTGCGCATTCTCCTCCCTCCGCATCCCCCTCCGAGGCGGGGACGGAGTAGGTTGCCACA
>DMMN01000325.1 GCA_003453835.1 Bacteroidota bacterium
GTGTCCGCCTGCTGATAGTTGTTGACAACTGCCACCGAGTAGAACTCTCCAACGGAATTGTCCCCCTGCAGGATCACACTTGGATATTTCCATGTGATGGCTGAGCCGGTCTCCACTTGCGTCCAAGAGATCTTCGAATTGTCCCCAACGCATTTCCCGCGCTTCGTAACGAAGTTGTAGATGCCACCCTTTCCTTCTTTGTCGCCTGGGTACCAGTTCTGGACGGTCGAGTACTTGATGCGGGCATTGTCACCGGCTGCAATGAGCTCGACGACGGCAGCGTGAAGTTGATTCGTATCCCTCATCGGTGCGGTGCAACCCTCGAGATAACTGACATACGAGCCCTCTTCCGCGACAATCAAGGTTCTCTCGAACTGGCCCGTCTCGGCGGCGTTAATTCGGAAATACGTCGAAAGCTCCATCGGGCAACGGATACCTTTCGGAATGTAGCAGAAGGATCCATCGCTGAAGACCGCGGAGTTGAGGGCGGCGAAGAAGTTGTCATTGGCCGGGACAACCGAGCCAAGGTGCTTCTTCACGAGGTCCGGATGTTCTTTTACTGCGTCAGAGAACGAACAAAAGATGATCCCGAGCTCCCTGAGCTTCTCTTTGAACGTCGTTGCTACGGAGACGCTGTCGAAGACGGCATCGACGGCAACACCGGATAATCGTTCCTGCTCTTGCAGTGAAATGCCGAGTTTCTCATACGTCCGGCGCAACTCCGGATCCACTTCATCAAGGCTCTTGAGTTGCTTCTTCTGCTTGGGAGCAGAGTAGTAAATCATGTCCTGATAGTCGATTGCTGAATACCTCACATTGGGCCATCGCGGCTCTTTCATCGTCAGCCAATGTCGATAAGCTTTCAATCGCCATTCCAGAAGCCAGTTCGGTTCGTTCTTCTTCGCGGAGATGAAGCGGACGATCTCTTCGTTCAATCCCCTCGGTGCGGTGTCGGCCTCGATATCCGTTACGAAGCCCCACTTGTACTCTCGATTCGCAAGCTCCTCTATCGTATTCGTCTCGGTACTCATTCGTTCATTCAACCTCTGCTTGGGATGGCTCTTCGATTCAACTCTTCGCCGCTTCCGCCACAGTGGCGGCTGCAGCGGTAGTCTGAGGATTGGCGGACGATGATGATCCAGCTGCAGATCTGACCGGTGTAACGCCCCACGCCGGCTTTTGTGCCGCCGCGCCGGCAGCAGACTTTGCGGGAGCCGCTGGCTTCACCGCAGGCTTCTTGAAATCTGGGTAGTTCAGCATCCACGCTCCGCCTTCCACTCGTTTGAAAACGCCGGAGTGTTCACATGCGCTGATCCACATCAGCGTTAGATGTTCTGCCTCGGCGTAACTGGATTTCATTCCCTTCACTTCCAAGTACGACAGCAGCCCGTAGTGAATGTCTCTGAAGAACACATTCGACAAATGGTAGAGCCGGTACTTCGATCTCAGATAGTTCAGGATTTCCTTCGTGCCGTCGACCAGCAACTTTGCTTTCTCGTTCATTCTTGCTCTTGCGGTTCCTTGACCTCTTGTTGTTAGATTATCTCTTGAACGGTCATCCTGTCAAAGAGGACGTTTAGATTTCGCTGAAGCTTCCCGAGCGGCTTTCGAATTGTGCAAGCGTCAAAAAGGTGGCAACTCTCGGCGCCGTCCGAAAAGCACTCGGCGAGCATCGGCCTCGACTCCTCGATTGCCCGAATGACAGATGCAACAGTCAGTTGCTCGGGCCGTAGAGCGAGCGCGTATCCACCCCTCACTCCCTGGAGGGATCGGACAACGCCCACGCGGGTGAGCTTTTGCAGGATCTTTGCAAGGAGCTCGTACGGGAGATCATACTCTTTCGCCAGCTCCTTTGCCGTGAAGACGTGACCCATCGGCTTCATTGCCATATGGCGAAGCGCAATCAGTCCGTACTCAACCCTCTTAGAAAGTTGCAGCATAAATCCGACCCATCAAGTCCTACATATCCCCAAAAAAAACCGGGATTCATTGTCCCGTCTTCCACTACATCACCGGCACAAATATACGACAATTCCGCTCCACAAGTCAAGATATTTTTTCCGGCGACACTTGCCGTGTGTAGGTTGACATCCTCGCTAATTTTTGAATACCTTGACATCCGGTTTTATGCCAATCGTTCAAACACATCGACTTTCGAAAACGTATCGCTCCGGTCTCATCCGGCGCTCCTCTGTCGAAGCGCTCAAAGCTGTTTCCCTCTCGGTTGAGCCTGGTGAGATTTTCGGCCTTCTCGGTCCGAACGGAGCAGGGAAGACAACGTTTGTGAAGCTCCTCCTCTCGATCGTTCTCCCAACAAGTGGAGGAGCAACGATTCTTGGTGAGCCTCTCGGCGCACTTGTCATACGAGAGAAGAGTGGTTACTTGCCAGAAAACCATCGATATCCTCAGTTCCTTACTGCCCTCCAAGTCTTGAGTCTCTTCGGAAGTCTTCATGGCATGAAGAAGAAGCAGATAAGGGAGAAGTCTCTTGAGTTGTTGAAGCTGGTTGGATTGGAGGAGTGGAAGAGTGTCAAGGTTAAGCGCTATTCGAAGGGTATGCTTCAGCGGCTGGGCCTGGCGCATGCCATGCTGAATGATCCGGAGATTCTCTTTCTGGATGAACCGACCGACGGTGTTGATCCGGTCGGAAGAAAGGAAATCCGCGATCTCCTTCGCGAACTCAGGTCGAAAGGCAAGACGATATTTCTCAATTCGCATATGTTGTCTGAGGTGGAGGCGATCTCGGACCGCGTCGCGATCCTCAACAAGGGAGAAGTGTTGAAGGTCGGCACGATCGCTGAAATCACGTCTCGACATCTCGAGTACGAGTTCCGACTCGACAGGCCGCTCTCGGACGACACATACAACGGACTACACACATTTGTGAAAATCATCGAGAAGGATGGCAAGATTCTCGTCCTGGGTCTTGATGAGAAGAACGATTTGAACCGCGTGGCGGATATGATACGGCAGGACGGAGCTTTTATCGAATCGATGACACCCCGGAGGTCCAGCCTCGAGGACTACTTCATTCAGCTCATTCAGACGGGGGAAGGAAAATGAGGAGCGTCTCAATGTTCCTTTTTACGATCCGAGAGGCCATCCTGCGGGGCACGCTCATCTTCTACTTTGCGTTTGCCAACATCATTATCGCGTTCTTTGCAATTGCGCTAAGACTTTCCCCGGAGGATGGAAAGACGATTCTGCTGCTCGGCAATCCGGTGCTCCCCAGGCTGCCGATGGATTTTGATCCCGTGGATTTCTTGCTCATTCAGCTCCAGCGAAGCTCAACAACCTCGGCGCTCCTCTTCGGAGTGTTCGCGGTGGCCGGCCTGATACCATCGATGCTGGAAAAAGGGACGGTCGATCTCTTTCTCAGCAAACCGCTCTCGAGAACATCCCTGCTTCTTTCGAGAGCCCTCGGGGCGAGCACGGGTGTTGTTCTTAATCTCATGTACTTCGCGATCGGGATGTGGCTGGTATTCGGAATNNCTTCTTCTTCTCAATCGTTGCGATCAGTAGCTTGATTACCAGAAGCACCGGGTTTTCCATTATGTTCGCATTTGCCTATACCATGTTTTCAAGTGCAATCCAGGCCCGGGAGTTGACTCTCTTCAAGTGGTGGGACAACGTCGTCTATCATCGAACTCTTGATGCCATCTACTACGCTACTCCCCAGCTAAGCGACATGCTCGAGAAAGCGACGCGCATCATCGGCAAGTTGCCGTTTGAGCGCGGGCCCTGGGATCAATCTCCTGCCGGTTTTGATATGTGGCCATTCGTCTACTCGCTGCTCTCTGCCTCTGTCATCTACTTCCTCTCGATCCGGTATTTCTCCAAGCAGGAATTCTAAGCATTACTCCTCGACGGCGCGTTGGGCCAAGCTTGTTTCTTCCGGAATTTCTAGGTACCATTTGCCCGTTGAAAGGAGTCTGCGATGAACATCGGCATTACGTGTTATCCAACCTATGGCGGCAGCGGGGTTGTTGCAACTGAACTTGGCAAGGCCCTCGCAGAGCGAGGCCACTTTGTCCATTTCATTAGCTACGCGTTTCCTATTCGGCTGACCGGGTTCATGGACAACGTCATGTTCCACGAGGTTGAAATCTCCAACTACCCTTTGTTCGATTTCCCGCTCTACACTCTTGCATTGGCCAGCAAGATGGTGGAAGTCGCACGATATGAGAAACTGGACTTGTTCCATTGTCATTATGCCATTCCACACGCGACGAGTGCCTATCTTGCGAAGCAGATGCTCAGCATGCCAAACACACGAGTCATCACGACGCTACACGGCACCGATATCACCCTCGTCGGCCTGGAGCCGAGTTTCCTTCCCGTGATGAAATTCAGCATCGAGAAGAGCGACGGGGTTACGGCAGTCTCACGCTTCCTCCGTGAGAAAACGTTGACCAACTATGGCATCGAAAAGGAGATAGAAGTCATCCCGAATTTCGTCGACACGGGGAAGTACCGGAGGGTACCCGCAGACGATGTCCGGCGGCATATCGCCCCGAACAATGAAAAAGTCCTCGTCCATACGTCGAACTTCAGGGGAGTGAAGCGTGTACCGGATGTCATTCGAATCTTCGATGAGGTGCGGATGAAGGTGGCCGCCAAACTGCTCTTGATCGGTGATGGACCGGAGAGATCGCAATGCGAGCTTCTCTGCCGGGAGTTGGGAATTCAAGAACACGTGAAGTTCCTGGGCAAACAGGCGGAGATCGTCGATATCCTCTCGGCTTCCGACATCTTCCTCATGCCAAGCCAGTCAGAGAGTTTCGGGCTTTCCGCTTTGGAGGCAATGGCGTGTGAAGTTCCGGTCATTTCATCGAGTGTGGGAGGATTGCCCGAGCTGCAGATACACGGCCAGACGGGCTACATTGCGGAGATCGGCGACATCGACCGAATGGCCCGCTATGCGATCGACCTCCTGACCAACTCCCCGAAACATCAGCTCTTCGCGAAAGCTGCACGCATGCGGGCGATGGAGTTCGAGGCCTCGAAGATCGTGAGTCAGTACGAACGCTACTACGAACGAGTGCTTGCGGGAGCCGAAGTGCCGGCGTAGTGCCGTTTGGAAAAAGGTATGTTGCGTGAGGAACACCTGTCATCTGGGAAACGAGCCCGCCTGACCGGACGGGCAGGCACTATTGCCTATCTGAATACAACAACTTCTTTCAGAAAGTGGAGATAGCGTCGCGCCCACCCATTGAACATCGAACTCCCCCCTGCCGATGCACTTCCGGAACGATTCTGAGCATCACCAACAACTTGTCGAAGAGCTTCTTCAGATCTTCAGGCAATCGGGATTCCGAATTCTCGGTGCCGACGGCGTTCCGGGGGTGCCCCGAACAAAGAGACTCCACAATGACGGGTACGGAGATCAGCAAGACAAGGCACCGGACCTCTACGCGTATGATGAGAAGTCCGGACGGTATGTTATCGGCGAGGCGAAAACGGGGAGCGGAGATTTCGAGACTGAGCATGCCCTTACGCAATACAATGTCTTTCTCGATCAATTCGACTCGAAGACGGGCGCACAGGCTTTGTTCTACATCATCGTCCCTTCATCGCAGGCCGTCGAATTCAACACCCTGATCACACACTACATCCATCGCGACTACTGGCAGAGCATTATCCTTGTGAGCTCGAAAACATAGCTCGGGTATTAGGTCGTGAACGTGCTCCAACGGATGGTACGAACAGTGGCGATGAGCACCCTGTCAGGCGCTTCGGAGGCGGGCAAACTTGACGATCAGGTTCTTGACGCCGTGTTCCTGGAAATCGACGGTCGCTTTCATCGCATCACCATGTCCGCTCACTTGGATGACCCTTCCAGTTCCAAACATCTCGTGGCGCACCATCGATCCCTTCTTGATCTCCAGTATGTCTTGCGATTCACTTTCGTAGTCCGGTGAATCATCCGAAAACAACTTCTCATCTTCTCGCTTCTCTGCTCCGGTTCTGATCCTCTGCGGCTGCCGGCGCTCGGTGTAGGAGGCGGATTCAAATCGATGCCGAATGTTCTTGGTCTGAGGTCCGATACGATGTCCTTCTCCAATCTCCGACAAGAACCGCGAAGGACTGCAAAACGCCGGCTCGCCGAACCGGTACCGCATTCGCGCCCTCGAGAGGTAGAGCTTCGTGCGGGCTCTCGTGATACCGACATAGAACAGCCTCCGTTCTTCTTCCAGTTCTTCCCTCTCAATCAACGTCGAGTAAAACGGCAGTAGTCCCTCCTCAATACCCGTGATGAACACGACCGGGAATTCCAGACCCTTCGAGGAATGAAGCGTCATGAGGGTAATCGCGCTCCGATTTCCTTCCCACATATCGATGTCGGACACCAATGAAACCTCCTCCAAAAAGGACTCGAGCGTCCCATCCGGATGCTCGTCTCCGTACTCCGAAATAGCAGAAAGCAGCTCGTGAATGTTCTCCCAACGGCCTAACGACTCGGGCGTCCTTTCGTCCTTGAACAGCTTCAGAATGCCGAGTTCATCCACCATCGAACGGGCAAGCTCGCTCGTCGATATCTTCGACTTCAAAGAGGTGTATTTTTCGATGAAGGCCCCGAAGCGCGCCATGTTGATCCGGGCCCGCTCCTGCAATTCGTTTATCTGATCCAGATGCGCGATCGATTTCAGGAGCGGGAGCATCCGCTTCCCGGCATATGTTTGCAGATGATCGAGCGAAGTGCCGCCGATTCCGCGCGGCGGGTAGTTGACCGCCCGGAGAAAGCTCTCATCGTCGTTCGGATTCGTGAGCAATCGCAGATAGGCGAGGACATCTTTGATCTCTTTCCGTTCGTAGAAGCGGATGCCGCCAACGATGACATACGGCACTCCCCCCCTGCGGAGGACATCCTCAAGCGAGCGCGACTGAGCGTTCGTGCGGTAGAGAATAGTGAAGTCCTTCAGGCTGAGCTGATTATCGATAATCTCTTGTTGTATCGCGGCGGTGATTTGATATGCCTCATCCCGATCATCGGCGGATTCCAGAAGGACTACCTGCTCACCGTCCGGGTTCTCAGTCCACAGGTCTTTCGTAAGTTGATCGTGGTTGTTCTTGATGAGGGTGTCCGCGACGGAGAGAATATTTTTTGTCGATCGGTAGTTCTGCTCGAGGCGGTACGTTTGGCAGTCCGAATAGTCTTTCGAGAAGTCCAAAATATTCCTGATATCTGCGCCCCGGAATGCGTAGATGCTCTGCGCATCATCACCGACAACGCAGATGTTTCTATGTTTCCGTGCGAGGAGTTTGATGACTTCGTATTGCGCCCGATTTGTGTCCTGAAACTCGTCGACGAGGATAAACTTGAAACGATGATGGTATTTCTCCAGAACCGCGGGGTGTCGATGGAAGAGGTCGATCGGCTTCACCAAGAGGTCATCGAAGTCCATCGCGTTGCTGCGTTGAAGCAACCGTTCATACTCTCCGTACACGCCGGCCACTTTCTCATCAAGGAACTCGCGCGCTCGCTCGGCGAATATTTTCTGACTCATCATTTGGTTCTTTGCGGCACTGATGCGGGCTCGAACGGTCTGAGGGCTGATCTGTTGCTGTGAGAGACCGGTTTTCTCCATGCATTTCTTGATGGCACTCAGGGAATCATCCGAATCGTAGATGGTAAAAGACCGATTGTACCCGAGCAACTCGGCCTCCCGGCGGAGAATGCGCGCAAACATCGAATGAAACGTCCCCATCCACAATTCCGAGGCGTGATCACCGACCAGTTTGATGATGCGCTCCTTCATCTCATTGGCGGCTTTGTTCGTGAATGTGAGAGCGAGGATTTGATAGCAAGGGACTTTGCAGCCTACAAGGTGCGCAATGCGATACGTCAGGACACGGGTCTTCCCGCTTCCCGCTCCGGCGATGATCATCACTGGACCGTTGACGGCTTTGACGGCCTTCTGCTGGACGATATTCAAATCTTCAAGAAAGGACATGGAATCATTCGTCGTTCAAATGGGCCTAGGTCTTTTCGCTTCCCCAGTCGAAGGCAGGAGCGGGAAGCGTCGTGTTGCGACGGCGATAACACCTCCGGACTTCGTCGCGTTTGTCCCCGATCATTCTTCTTCATTCGCGCGCAGTTTCTCGAGGACGGAAAAATCTTCGAGGGTTGTCGTATCGCCGCTGACTGTTCCGGTTGAGGCGATCTCGCGCAAGAGCCTCCGCATGATCTTCCCGCTTCGTGTTTTCGGTAAAACGTCTGAGAATCGGATATCATCGGGCTTCGCCATGGCTCCAATTTCTCCGGCAACGTGACGCCGCAATTCCTCCTTGAGCGAAGGCGAAGGTGTGCGACTGCTTTCCAACGTCACGAACGCACAGATCGCCGATCCCTTGATCTCATCCGGTCTGCCGACGACCGCAGCTTCGGCGACGTACGGATGGCTCACCAACGCGCTCTCAATTTCCGCAGTTCCAAGCCGGTGCCCTGAAACGTTGATGACGTCATCGACTCTGCCCATGATCCAGAAATAGCCGTCTTTGTCACGGCGCGCGCCATCACCGGTGAAGTAGACGCCTTTGATCTCGCTCCAGTACTGTTTCTTGTACCGTTCCGAATCACCATAGATCGTCCGGAGCATCATCGGCCATGGCTTCCGAATGATGAGGTAACCGCCTTTGTTCCTACCGACGCGCCTTCCCTCACGGGAGACGACATCGGCATCGATACCAGGAAACGGGAGCGTAGCGGTGCCGGGTTTCGTGGGCGTAGCGCCCGGCAGTGGCGTGATCATGATCGCGCCCGTTTCAGTCTGCCACCAGGTGTCGACAATGGGGCATCTTTCCTTACCTATGTTGTGATAATACCACATCCATGCCTCAGGATTAATAGGTTCTCCCACTGTTCCCAGAAGCCTGAGGGTTGACAGGTTTTTTTTCTTTGTCCATTCCTCGCCCCATTTCATAAAAGACCTTATTGCTGTCGGGGCTGTATAAAATACAGTGACTCCGTATTTTTCTATGATTTCCCAGAATCTGTCCTTTTCAGGGTAATCAGGTGCGCCTTCATACATTACGGTTGTTTCGCCAAGCGAGAGGGGGCCGTAAACGATATAGCTGTGGCCTGTGACCCAGCCTATGTCTGCAGTGCACCAGAATACGTCCTCTGGCTTAAGGTCAAAGACCCATTTTGTTGTAATATATACTCCTGTGAGATAGCCGCCGGTTGTGTGGACAACTCCTTTTGGTTTTCCTGTTGTTCCGCTTGTATAGAGGAGGTAAAGGATATCTTCGCTGTCCATTTCTTCAGGTTTGCAGTACTGGTCTGCCTCCTCCATAAGGTCATTCCACCAGTGGTCTCTTCCGTCTTTCATATGGGGCCTTGCTTCTTCGCCAACCCTTTTGACAACTA
>DMMN01000316.1 GCA_003453835.1 Bacteroidota bacterium
CCCCTCTGAATGTCAACGCAGCTAACTCACCCAGGAGGGGGAACATGTGGGAACCGGGGAGTCATTCCCAACAGTTGAAACTCGTTCCTCAAATCGAGGGAAAACAAAGAACCCACCTGAGAGTTGGTGGGTTCGATGCTGCAAGCAGGATTCATTGGTTTCGGCCGGCAACCTTGAGCCTGTTCAAGGCTCGATAGAGCGCCAGGCGAGCTCGTTCGATATCTGTTTCGACTTTCTTACTGTCGATGCGGTTACGCGCCCGCTCGCGCGCTGCGTGAGCTCGTGTAGTGTCAATCTCATCAGCGCGCTCGGCCGTCTCTGCCAGCATCACGACTTTGTTCTCATGTACTTCCACGAAACCACCGCTTGTAGCATAGCGGTGCTCAACGCCGTTTGCATCAGTGACCTTCACCTCGCCGATGGCGATGTTCGAAAGGAGCGGCGCGTGACTTCTCAAAACCTGGAACCCCCCGACGACCCCGGGGGCACTGAAGCTCGTCACCTCTGCACTGAAAGCCACCTTCTTGGGCGTCACGATTTCAAGATTGAATTTCTTCTCCGCCATACATCAAGCCGCCTGCATTTGCTTTGCCCGCTCAAACGCTTCCTCTATCGCTCCAACATACATAAAGGCACTTTCGGGCAATTGGTCGCATTCACCGTCGAGGATCATCCTGAAGCTTCGGACTGTGTCCTCCAGCTTCACGTACCTGCCGGCATAGCCCGTGAACTGCTCGGCCACAAAAAATGGCTGCGACAAGAACCGCTGAATCCGTCTCGCCCGCGCAACAGTCACCTTGTCGTCGTCTGACAACTCATCCATTCCGAGAATGTTGATGATGTCTTGTAGATCCTTATACGTCTGCAGCGTCTCCTTTACTCTCTTCGCTACCAGGTAGTGTTCTTCGCCGACCACGCCGGGCTGGAGAATGCGAGACGTGGAATCGAGCGGATCCACAGCAGGATAGATGCCAAGCTCGGAGATTTGACGGCTCAACACCGTCGTTGCATCGAGGTGGCTAAACGTCGTGGCGGGGGCGGGATCGGTGAGGTCGTCAGCAGGAACGTAGATTGCCTGAACAGAAGTGATTGAACCCTTCTTTGTCGAAGTAATCCGTTCCTGCAACTCGCCCATTTCTGTTCCGAGCGTCGGCTGATATCCTACTGCGGAGGGCATGCGACCTAGCAACGCGGAGACTTCGGAGCCCGCCTGGACAAAGCGGAAAATGTTGTCGATGAACAACAATACGTCCTTCCCCTCGACATCTCGGAAATATTCTGCAGTCGTCAAGGCGGTCAACGCGACGCGCTGACGAGCGCCCGGCGGTTCGTTCATCTGACCGAAGATGAGGGCGGTCTTGTCCAGCACGCCGGACTCCTTCATCTCAAGCCACAGGTCATTCCCTTCACGTGTACGCTCGCCAACCCCGCAGAATACCGAGATGCCGCCGTGATGCATGGCGATGTTGTGAATCAACTCTTGAATGATAACGGTCTTGCCGACACCCGCTCCGCCAAAGAGTCCTGTCTTTCCCCCTTTCGTATAGGGCTCCAGAAGATCGATTACTTTGATTCCGGTCTCAAACATCTCCTTCTGCGTTGAAAGCTGCTCGAAACTCGGTGCCGGACGATGAATCGGGTAGTGATCCTTCGCCTCCACAGGACCGAGAGCGTCGATGGGGCGCCCCGTGACGTTGATCAGACGTCCCAGCACCTTTGGCCCAACTGGAACCATGATCGGCTCACCCGTATCGTGAGCTGCCATTCCCCTCACCAGCCCGTCCGTTGAGTCCATTGCTACGCAGCGAACGCGGTCCTCACCGAGTTGTTGCTGGACTTCTACGATGAGATCCTCCTGCAATCCTTCCAGATTCGTCCGAGGAATTCTAACGGCATTGAGAATCGACGGGAGCTTTCCACCGGGGAAATCAATGTCGACTACCGGCCCTATGACTTGAACAATCTGACCTTCATCCATTACGTGCCCTTCCATTCACAGAGGTTGAGGGTGCGAAAAAGTGCTGCAAAACTAAGAAAATCTTGATCGAGAATCAACGGGTTTTTGTGAGCGCAGCAACGATGAGCTTCCCATGTGCGCGCCCATTCTCGATGAAGATCTTGTTGTTGAATCTTCCCGCGGAAATCGAGCCGGTAACGAATACTCCGCCGACGTTCGTTTCCATCGTGTCGGGATCATGGAGCGGAGCAAGCGATTCTTTGTCGATCTCTACTCCAACTTGCTCCAGCAATCTGTTGTCCGGACGATATCCGATCATTACAAAGACGACGTCGTTTGGAATCTCTCCCGTCTGCTTTCCCTCGACGAGGATTGACCGCTCGCGCACTTCTTTCACCCTCGTCTCGAACTTGGCCATGATCTCGCCGGCTCTGATTCGATTCTCGATATCCGGCAAAATCCAGTACTTGACTCCCTCACTCAGTTTGGCCCCACGATGAATCAGGGTCACTCTTGCCCCGTTACGATGAAGATCGAGGGCGATTTCAACCGCGGAGTTCTTCCCACCAACTATGGCGACGTCTCGTCCGGCGTATTCGTATGGCTCAGTGTAGTAGCGCAATACCTTCGGGAGGTCGGCTCCAGAAACGTCGAACGGATTCGGATTGTCGAAATATCCTGTGGCAACGACGACGTTCCGGGCAAGTAGCGTTCCCTCTGATGTTTCAACGATGAATTGATCGCCTGCCCTCCGAATGGCAGAGACCTCTTCTCC
>DMMN01000199.1 GCA_003453835.1 Bacteroidota bacterium
AAGAATTTTTGGCTGAGTAGTTACAGTAAATCGAAGAAATATTCGGGCTACTGAAGATGGCTGATTCAGATACGACATCACCGCTGAATTAGTTGCGAAGGGCTCCAATTTCGGCGCGCCCGTCTATGGTGTTAGACTTCGCGGCCGAAGAAAGGTTACCGGGTTGGGGAAGCGATTCTGAAACGGGCGGATGTTATCGGATGGATTCCGGTTCTCGAAGGGTGGGGCGGTTTGGCCGGATCACTTCCCTCTCGACAAACGAGAGTGCCCGATCAAGGTATTCCCTTCCGCCGACAAAATATGTGTCGTTGTGATCGGCGCCGATGATCTCATAAAACTCCTTCGGAGCCGGAGCGGCGTCGAAGAGTTTCTTGCCCAGCTTGAACGGGATGATGGAGTCCTGGTCACCATGCATCACTAGAATGGGGATGGTCAGCCGTCGGATCTTATCGATGGAGTTGAATTTGCTGCGGATGAGGAATTGCGCGGGAAGGATGGGATAGAGTATCCGCGCCATCTCTCTGGCCGATGTGAACGTCGATTCCAGGATCAGCGCCGCAGCAGGCCGTTGCGTGGCGACGTCAACGGCAACCGCCCCGCCGAGACTTGTTCCCCAGAGGACGATGCGTTTGGGATCGACACCGGGGAGCGAAACGGCATAGTCGAACGCTGCGCGCCCGTCTTTGTAGACGCCTTCTTCTCCCGGCGAACCCTCACTCTTGCCGTAGCCCCGGTAATCGTACATCAGCACATGAAATCCGGTGCGTTGAAGTCGCACCATGATGTCGGAACGATGAGAGATGTTGCCCGCATTGCCGTGGGAGATCACTAACGTCGCGCGGGCGCTCTCGGCGGGAGCAAACCATGCATGGAGCCTCACGCCGTCTTCGGTCGTGATCCAGCACTCCTGGAGCCCCGGAATCCGTTGAGCATCGCCATAGTATCCCTCCGGGTACTTGGAGGGAAAGTAAATGAACTTGTCTTCGAAGATCATAAGAATCACGGTCCAGACTGCAATTGCAGAAACGAGGGCTACGAGCACTCTCCTGAACAACGTGAGGATGCGAAGACGTGCCGGATTCATCGTGGTTGTTGGGGACAGGATGACACGAACTCACTGCCGCGCAGCGTGTGGTGCTCTCCGCCCTCCCCCTCGTTGTTCGATCGGTAGCCCAGCCGACGACCTTGGCGGAGGACTACAGGGGAAGCGTATGTTTTCTTCCTGCGTTGGCATTCTTCAGATACTTCTTCAACGGCTCAAAGTACTTCAGCATCGCCGCGGCACTCAGGTCTTGGCCTGTCGTCTCTTTGAGCACGAGGCGCCAGTCCCTGGAGCTCCCGGGCGACATGATCGTTCTCAAGAAGTTACCGACCTCCTTGCTGCCGTAGTAGTCTGACGCGTGAGGGTCCTGCTTCAAAATGGAAGCGGCGATATGATCGTGCAGTTGGAACAGAATCACGTAGGAGAGAGCGTAGTCATAGTACTGTGCGGCGTCATCATTGATGTGCGTCTTCGTGGCGGCGTCACAAAGCTCCTCACCCCGCGGTGACGGAGGGACGATCCCTTGAAACTCCTTGGCCAGTTCCCACCACTTCTTGTTGTATTGATCTTTCGCAAGCTTCTTTTCGTAGAGTTCATATTCAAAGTGCGACATAGTTCCCGTCGAGAATGGGATGAACACAACATAGTTCAATGCCTCTTTCAAGAGAGCCTGAACCGGATCAATGGTCGCTCCCCTCGGTGCGAGTCCGCGTCCCTCCAGGAAGGGCATCTGCATGGCGGCGAGTCCGATCATGCTTCCAATCGCTTCGTGGTATGCACGATTGGCACCTTCGCGAAGCAACGGTGGCACTTCGGGATTGGTGTAGCTGACATAGTAGTAGATGTGACCAAGCTCGTGATGAGTTGTTTCGTACCAATCGGCATTCGGCTCCACGCTCATGAGTGAGCGGATGTCGTTTTGGTTGTCGAGGTGCCAGGCGCTCGCGTGATTGTTCTTCTTGTAGAGCGTTCCGCTCGGAAGGGGATAGAGGGATGATTTGTCCCAGAAGCTCTGCGGAAGGGCGGGCCATCCGAGGCTCACGTAGAATTGCTCGGCCTGTTTGACGATCCACTCCGGCGTTCGGTCCTTGAGTTCGGCGTCGATGTTCATTCCTTCGACGGTGACCATGGAACTCCAATCCTGTCCCCAACGATTAGGGAGCCAATCCGCCGGTAATAGGTCTGGAACGGAAGCGTTGTAATTCTTCGCCAGTTCGTAACGGGCATAGGTATGGAGCTCGCGATAGAGCGGTCGTAGCTCGCGATTGATTCTCTTCATCAACTTCATCATCTCCGGGGTGGACATGCCATAGTCGGAGACCTGGTACGTGAAGTACGATGAATAACCGAGGGGCTTCACGGTGGCATTCCGGAGGCGCTGCAGGTTGGCGAGTCCGTCTTTTAATACCTTTCCGACTTCCTTTGATGCCGTCCATGCGTTGTTTCGTTCCTTGAGGTCTGCGGAGGTTCGGAGGATTTCGTCGATCCGGTTTGTCGTGACGGACTTGCCGTCGATCTTATAATCGAATCCGTAGAGCTTTTCCGTCTGGGCGGTCTCCGCGGCGATTCGCTCCTTCACGAGGTCTTTGACCGTCTCAGGACTGTCGGCGGCGAAATAGAGAATTCGACGGAGTTGCTTCCCTTGTAACGAAGTCAACCCGGAAAGCTGCTTGAGAAATCGTTGCGCCGCCTCAATGTTCGCCTTGCTCCCCGTGAACGCAGAGAGCTCAGCTCGCGCCTTGTTGGTGGCCTTTGCATTCGAGTCGTCTCCATCCACGATCTTCGTGTTGGAATTCCACTCTGCCAGACTGTAGGCATAGCTCAACTCCAGCCATTTCGTAGTGTGCTCATCGATAAACTTCTGTGCCTCGGCCTGTATCGCCGACGGTTGGCATGGCGACGAAGCCGAACAGAGGATTTGGAGACAGATGATAAGGGTACTTATGAAGCCTATGGAAAGAGGTCGTTTCGTCTTCATGAAGTTATCTGAACCTACCTTTCTGATTTGGACGGTCGTTCCGTCAGGCCGTGGGCGAGTTGCTTTTGGAGACGCTCGGACCCGCGGGGCAAGGCTTCCTGTGCACCGCCGTGAGCCACAAACGGCGATAGAGCCGAAGGCTCCCGAGAATGAGCGATCCGCCCATGGCCGCATATGGAACTGCAAGATAGTCCCTGGGAATGGGGGAGCTGCGAAGAATGAAGCCCAGTGCCATCATGAAGCCGACCATGACATATGCCTTGGGCGCGATGAACAAGAAGATGGACGGTTGTTCGCCTAGCTCGCAGATCCGGCGGATATTGTGATCTGCGACCTTGAGAAAACTGGTCATATAGAAAAGGACGGCTAATGCGATTCCAAGCGTTCCGAGCATAAAGGCATCGGGCGCATTTGTGCCCGCGAGCCAGATGATGGCGCGCGTGCAAAGAAGAATGCCGACGCCGGCCCACATCGAGCCGGCGATCGCCAGCAACCACTGCTTCGGAACAGTTGGATTAAGTCCAGACATCGTAACTACTCACCTTGATCAAATGCCCACTAAACACGCGAAATATTCGAACGCTATGAATGATCACACGACTCCTTTATCCTGAAACAAATCACTTCGCGTCTTC